>JACRNP010000143.1 GCA_016234845.1 Deltaproteobacteria bacterium
GCCGCCTCGGAGCAGAGCCGGTAGACGTTCCGCATGATCTGGTGGAGCTTGGCGTCGGTCTCCTCGAATCCCCACGCCTCCCGCCCCGCGTTCTGCTGCATCTCGAGCGCCGAGGTCGCAACGCCGCCCGCGTTGGCCGCCTTGCCGGGCCCGAAGAGGACGCCCGCGGAGAGGAACACCTGCACGCCTTCCGGCGTGGTCGGCATGTTCGCGCCTTCGCCGACCGCGATGCAGCCGTTCTTCACCAGCTTCTTGGCGTCCTTGCCGGTGATCTCGTTCTGGGTGGCCGACGGCATCGCCACTTCGCACGGCACGTCCCAGATGTTCCCGCCGTGGACGTACTTGGCGTGCTTGTGGTATTCGCAGTAATCCTTGATCCGGCGGCGCTCCACCTCTTTGAGCTGCTTGACCGTCTCGAGGTTGACCCCCTTCTCGTCCACGATCACGCCGTTGCTGTCGCTCATCGCGATCACCCTGCCGCCGAGCTGGTGCACCTTCTCCAGGGTGTAGATGGCGACGTTCCCCGATCCGGAGACGACGACCTTCTTCCCCTTGAACCCGTTCTTCTTGCCCTTCAGCATCTCCTCGACGAAGTAGGTGCATCCGTAGCCGGTCGCCTCGGTGCGGACCTGGCTGCCGCCGTAGACCAGCCCCTTGCCGGTGAGGACGCCCGCCTCGAACTTGTTCGTCAGCCGCTTGTAGTGGCCGAACATGAAGCCGATCTCGCGCCCCCCCACGCCGATGTCTCCGGCGGGGACGTCGGTGTGCTCGCCGATGATCCGCCACAGCTCCGTCATGAA
The DNA here is from genome assembly GCA_016234845.1 of Deltaproteobacteria bacterium. Classification (NCBI taxonomy): domain Bacteria; kingdom Pseudomonadati; phylum Myxococcota; class Myxococcia; species Deltaproteobacteria bacterium. The sequence continues at coordinate 801 of JACRNP010000143.1, forward strand.
GCTCTGGCAGAACCGCATCACCTCGTTGTCCGACTTCCCCTTCGGGTCGAAGTCGGAGCCGCCCTTGGCGCCGCCGATCGGCAGCCCGGTCAGGGAGTTCTTGAAGATCTGCTCGAAGCCGAGGAACTTGATGATCCCGAGGTACACCGACGGGTGGAACCGCAACCCGCCCTTGTACGGCCCGAGGGCGCTGTTGAACTGCACCCGGAAGCCGCGGTTGATCTGCACCTGGCCCCGGTCGTCCTGCCAGGGAACGCGGAAGATCGTCTGCCGCTCGGGCTCGCAGATCCGCTCGATGATCTTCGCCTCGGCGAACTCGGGGTATTTCACCAGCACCGGCCCGAGGCACTCCAGCACCTCCTTGACCGCCTGGTGGAACTCCGCCTCGCCGGGATTCCGCTTCACCACGTCCTGGTAGATCGCCTCCACCCGTTCCAGTAACGCCATTCTTCCGTCCTCCTTCTTTCGCCGAGGGATTGCGCGCCGGCCGACCGGCGCACGATCCAATCTACCCGGGCGCGGGAGGGGGTCAACCGAATCCGGACGAATCGGGTATAATCGGGCATATGGCGATCCCCCGCATTCCCGACACATCCGCGGAGAACCGGTTCGACCTGCGGCTGCGGTCGCTCCCCCCGTCCTCCCTCCATCCCCTGCTCTCCCGGCTCGCGGAGGCCGAGGCGTTCCGCGGGTGGTGGGACGGCGTCCCAAAGCCCCCCGAGGCGGTCCTGCGGCGGATCCTCGCCGGGGTGGCGTCGGAATCGGCCGCGGAATCCACCCGGCTGGCCGGACCCCCGTCCGTCCCGGCCGAGGCCGGATACGCGGAAACGTTGCGGGCGGCGTTCGACGGTCACGCCGGATTGCCGCCGGACGAGCGGTGTCTCCAGGCGCTGCACGCGGGGATCTTCCGATACGTCGCCGGGACGCGCTCCGGCGCGGGACGGTACAAGACCGCCGCGCCCGCCGGAACGATCGACCGGCGATGGGTGATGGAGCCGGTGGCGCTTCGGCCCCCCGGCCCCCTGCTGATACCGGCCCAGATGGAGACGCTCTCGGGGTGGCTTTCGTCGCGGATCGGCGGCGGGGAGTTCCACCCGCTCCTGGTGTGCGCCGCGTACCTGCTCGAACTTCTCGCCATCCGCCCCTTCGCCGACGGGAACGGGAGGGTGGGCCGGCTGCTCACGAACCTGCTGCTGCTGCGGTGCGGCCACGCGTACCTCCCGTACGGCTCCCTGGAGAAGGCGATCGCCGGCCGGTGGACGGAGTATTACCTCGCCCTCCGGAAGAGCCAGGCCAGCCGCAACCTGCCGCGCCCGGACATCTCCCCGTGGCTATTGGCGTTCCTGGAAACGCTGCTCGTCTCGCAGCGCGCGGCGCGGGAGGCGATCGGTCGGTTCCCCGACGAGGGAGCGCTGTCCGCCAACCAGGAAGCGGTCCTGTCGCTCGCGGCGAAGCGCGGGGAGGTGACGAACCGGGCGGTGGCGGAGGGGCTGGGGTTGCCGCGGGAGACGGCGAAGCAGACGCTCAACCGGCTGACGGCGCTCGGCGCGCTGCTGCGGATGGGGGCCGGGCGCGCGACCCGCTACCGCCTGACAGGTCAGGCGCCCTTCCC
>JACRNP010000144.1 GCA_016234845.1 Deltaproteobacteria bacterium
CCCGAGGCGATCTCCATGCTCAAGCGCAACTCGTGCGGAAAGGCGCTGGAGATCGCCCGCGCCGCCCGGGACATGCACGGCGGGAACGGGATCTCGGACGAGTTCCACGTCATCCGCCACGTGATGAACCTGGAGTCGGTCAACACGTACGAGGGGACGCACGACATCCACGCCCTGATCCTCGGGCGCGCGCAGACCGGAATCGCCGCGTTCGGGGATTAGGGCCGGGGGAGCCGCTTTCGCGGAAGCGATGACGGGGAAACGCCGGACGCGCCCGGGAGCGAGGCTGTTCCTGGGAGCCGCGCTTCTCGGTGGGACGCTCGCGGCGTTGTTCGCGGGTTCGATTCTCGCGGACGCGCTGCTCGACCTTTTCGGCGCCCGGTCCCCGATGGTCCGGCTGGGGGGGAAGGCGCTCGCGATGGTCTGCGCCCTCCCCGCCGGCTTCTACTTCGTGGAGCGCTGGTTCATCCGCCGTTCCTCCCGCGGGGAGGAGGAGGGCGAAAAGGAGGGTTGACCCCCGCTACCGTTTCCCGAACACCCTCGCCTTCACCCGCCCCATCACCATCTCGAACGACTCGCCCGAGTAGGCGTGGATGTTCCGGCGCATCTCGATCAGGTACCGCTCGACCTCCGGCCACTCCTTCCGGATGACCGCCATCTGTTCCCCGTACGCCTTCTCGTAGTCCGCCTGCATCTTCTGCTGCAGGCGCGACCGTTTTCCCGCCTCGTCCGGATACGCCTTCTTGGGCAGGAATTCGTGGATCGGCTCGAAGATCCGGACGTCGGTCTCGTCGAGGTGGAACAGCTCGATGTTGTCGATCATCACCACCTCCTTCTTCGGGGTGGCGACGTAGTGGCCGTACCGGAGCGCCGTTCCGATGCAGTCGCCCAGGGCGTCCTGCCGCGCAGCGCCGTCCACCCACCAGGATCCGTCCCGCTGGATCCGTGCGGGGGTGACCGCCTCGTCGTGGTAGATGTTGACTCCCTGCTCCTTCGGCTTCAGGAGCACCTCCTCCCCCTGGGGCGTGACGTGGTAGACGACGGGGAGCGCCGGCAGCCCGACGATCCCCGGCAGTCCGCTGTAGACGTATTCGCCGAGGCAGCCGAAGCGGGACAGGTAGACCGAGTGTTCCCTCCGGTCCGGGGTCTTCGCGCTGAACAGGGTATCCTTGTGGACCTTCTCGACCAGCTGGACGTCGGTGACCTCGAAATCCCTGTACGGTTCGCCGGCCTGAAGGGAGAGGATCGCGAGGACCGATTTCCGCAGCCCCGTGGCCTTGAGCTTCGACGAGAAGATCTTGACCCGGGCCCCCGGCGGCATCATGCGGATCGCCCCGCGGACCCAGTTCACGTACGAGTGGGAGATGCTGATCGGCAGCATGTCCGTGCTGGTGGGGTCGAGGAGCTCGTCGAGCTTGGCTTCCCACAAGGGGATGTGCATGCCCAGGAACTCCTGCGGGTTGTCCACGCCGAGGACCTTGAGGATCTTCTCCCGGTCCTGCGTCGTACGGCTTGCGGCCGGGATCTGGAAGTACCGGTTGAGGGCGCGCTCGTACTTCTGCAGTTCGGGGTGGGAAGAAGCCATTCTCGTCCTCCCGGCCGATGGAGTGGGGACAATCCGATCTTACCACCCGTGGGCGGAAATGGGGAACCCGCGGGGTCAGCGACCTCCCCTGGACAACTCCAGGACGGCAGCCGCCAGAGGAGCGCCCCTCGGAAACGATGAGGCGAGACGGGGGTACCCCATTAGCGCCCTCCCCTTGATAACTCCACGAGGGCGGTCGCCAGAGGGGCACCCCTCGAATACGGAAAAGCGTTCACGGGGGTACTCCATTAGCGGCTGCCTCTTGTCAATTCGAGTAGAGCAGCCGCCAGAGGAGCATGCCCGCCGAAGAGGACGAGCTTGTCGCCCGGGGCGACCGTTTCCCCCGGTGCGGGCTGGATGATCGCCCGCTCCTCGCGCAGAACGGCGAGAAGCACGATCCCGGCTCCATTGCCCACCGGCAGGTCGGACACGGCCCGTCCCGCCCAGATCGAGTCCGGCGAAATGTAGAACACCTCGATCACCTTCCGCCGCAGGAACTCCTCGAACTCCGCCAGCACCTCCTCGGTCTGCCCCGGGGTCCGCTCCCGGAGCATCCGGTACGTGCCGCTGCGGATCAGCTCCTCCTGCTGCCGGATGACGTGGTCGGGCACGTGGTACTCGTGGAGCACGCGGGAGAAGATCTCGACCGAGGTCTCGAACTCCTCCGGGATCACCGCGTTCGCCCCCAGGGCGATCAGGTCGTCGACGTCGTTCGCCGTCCCGAGGCGGTCGAGGATCTCCGGGTTGTTCACGTCGCCGAAGAATATCGGTTCCCCGGCCTCCCGCGCCTCCCGCACCAGCGCGTCGTTCAGCTCCGCCACGACGTACGGGACGCGCGTCGCCCGCAGCACGCGCGCGAGGTTCTTCCCGTTCATCCCGTACCCGGCGATGATCACGTGGTTCTGGATCTCCTGCCGGAGGATGTCCTCCTCCTCCGCGCCCGGCTCGGGAATCCCTTTCACCACGTAGCGCCCCCAGAACCGGGCGATCCGCGGCGCGGCCCCCACGAGGAAGGGCGTCCCCACCATCGTGAGGATCGCGATGGCCAGTAGATTCTGGTACGGCACCGTCCCGACCAGCCCCTCCCGGAATCCCTGGGACAACAGCAGGAACGAGAACTCGCCGACCTGCCCCAGTCCGACCGCTCCGATCACCGATACCCGCCAAGGGTACTTCAGGGAACGGATCGCACAGCCGGCGCAGACCGCCTTGCCGAGGACCACCACGATCGACATCAGGAGGATCTCCGGCAGGTTCCCCGCGAGAAACGGGAGGTTCAGGAGCATGCCGACGGAGATGAAGAAGACCCCGTTGAAGACGTCCCGGAACGGGAAGATCTGCGCCGCGATCTCGTGGACGTACTCCGACTCCGAGATGACGATCCCCGCCAGGAACGCCCCCATCGCGAGGGACAACCCCCACATCTGGGCGATGTACGCCGTGCCGAGGATGAGGCACAGGACGGTCATCGCGAGGATCTCGCGGCTGTTGAGCCGGATGACCTCCTTGAGCAGGAGCGGGATCACGAACCTTGCCAGGAACAGGATGGCCGCCACGCCGACGCCCGCCTTGAGGAGCGCGAGGAGCACGGTGGTCGCCTCCGCGGTTTCCCACTGCCGGAGGGAGGGCACCAGGAGCATCATCGGGATCACGGCCATGTCCTGGAACAGCAGGATCCCCGTCGAGATCCGGCCGTGTCCGCTGTCGATCTCCATGCGGTCCGCGTACAGCTTCAGAACGATCGCCGTGCTGGACAGGGACAGGACGAACCCCATGAACACCGCCACCGGGGCGTGGAACCCGGCCAGGACGAGAACGACGAGGGAGAGGAGGACCGTCGCGGCGACCTGGATCCCACCCGCCATCAGGATCTGGCGGCGCATCTTCCCCAGGCTCGACAGGGATATCTCGAGGCCGACGGTGAACAGGAGGAGCGCCACGCCGATCTCGGCCAGGGCGTCCACCATCCTCGGTTCGGACACCAGGCCGGCCCCCGTCGGCCCGAGGATGGCTCCGGCGACGAGGAACGCGGCGACCACCGAGAGGTGGAGCCTCCCGAAGAGGAGGGCGACCGCCGTCGCGATGGCCAGGACGACCGCGAGATCGCGCAGGACGAGGTGCAGGTCCACCAGTACGCCTCCCGTTGACCGGAGGGAACGCCGGTTTTAGAGGCTCCCAGTCTACCAGTCCGGGACGCGGGACTCCATCCGCCCGCCGGAACCTGCGGGAGAAATTCCGCTAAAGTTTTTCCGGCGGTTGCCGATGAAAACGCCTGTAGGGAAAATAAACCTCCCCTCCCCGGGGAGGCGATTTGCCCGCAACCCCCACCAAAAAATCAGCGGGCAAATGGAACGGTCCCCCGCGGATCCCGCCTATGCCACGGGGGACTTCCCTTTTTTCCCGCTCTCAGATGATCCCGGCCGATGCCAGGCGGCGGTACTCCTCATCGGAGATCCCCAGTTCCCGCACGTACACGTCCCGGTTGTCGGCGCCGGGAACCTTGCAGCCGGACTTCCAGCGGGCGGGAGTCCCGCTCATCTTCCACGGCGGCGCGGCGAGCGTCAGCGGACCGTACACCGGGTCGTCCGCGTCGACGAAGCAGCCGCGCTCCCTCCAGTTCCGCTCGGCGAGCGTCTCCAGCGGCCGGTTCACCCGCCCGGTGACGACCGCGGCGCCGGGGCCGCCCTTCCTCGACGTGTGCTCCTCCACCGCCCGCCGGATCTCGTCCGCCGTGAGCCCGCCGGACCACTCCTCGAGGATGGCCAGCAGCGCCCGTTCGTTCTCGATGCGGACGCGGGCCGACGGCGTCGAAAACCTCGGGTCGCCGCACAGCTCCGGGCGGCCGATGATGGTCATCAGCGATTCGAACGCCTCGTCGTTGTAGGCGGCCATGAACGTGTGGCCGTCCCGGCACCGGATGTAGGTGTACGGGAAGACCGCCGGGTCGAAGTTCCCGACCCGCTCCCTCGACTTCCCGCCCGTGTGCATCCACGTGATGTTGTAGTCGGCGAACTGCATCAGCGCCTCCGCGCCCGCGAGGTCGACGAACTGCCCCTTTCCGGTCGCGGACCGGAAGGCGAGCGCGGCCATCGTCCCGAAGGCGCCCCACAATCCCTGGGTGAACGCCCCGTGCCAGTTCCCGAGGCGCGTGGGCGACTGGTGGGGAAGCGGCGGATTCCCGGCGTCCTCCGGCTCCCCGACGATGTACGGCGCCCCGGAGAGCGCCTGGCAGAGGATGTCGGAGTCGCGGACCGGCCGCTCCGCGTCGGGTCCGAAGGAGCCGTACGTGGAGAGCGCGAGGTAGATCAGTCCCGGACGCGCCGAACGCAGGGAGAGGTAGTCGATCCCCGCCTCCTCGAGGCGTTCCCGCGGCTCCGACGTGACGATCACGTCCGCGCGCTCCGCCAGGCGGCGCAGCAGCGAGGCGCCCTCGGGACGGCCCGGCGACAGCGTGACGTACCTTCGGTTGCGCGCCTCGGAGAGAAACGGAAGTCCGGTGCCGGCGACGTCTTTCCCTTCCGGAACGGCCGCCCGGAGCGGATCCCCGCCGGGCGGCTCGACCTTGACGACGTCCGCCCCGAACTCCGCGAGGATCGACGCGGCGACCATCCCGCCGAAGTGGCCCGGGCAATGTTCGACCACCCGGATCCCGGCGAATGCCTCCGGTTTCCCCGCCGCGGCGGCCGGATCGGTCGCCCCCCTCGCCCACTCCGCGAAACCGCTCAACGGGAAACTCCGGTCCTCGGCGGGCGCGCGCCGGGCGCGTCGGCCCACCTCCCGATCACCCTCTTTTTCGTCAGCGCCTCGATTTCCTCCGAAGACAGCCCCAGCATTCCCCGGAACACGATGTCGTTGTGCCACCCGACCGGCTTCGCGGACTCCTTCACCCGCCCGGGGCTCTCCGAGAGCTTCGGCGCGGGGCCGTATTCGTCGACCCGCCCGTAGACCGGGTCCCTGACCTCGCAGACGGTTCCCCGGGCGCGCAGGTGCGGGTCGATGTAATGATCCCTCCCTCCGCGAACCGGCGCGGCCGAGAATCCGCCCTCCGCCGCCGCGCGAAGGACCTCCTCCCGGGTCCGGCCCGCGGCGAAGGCGGCGACCCGGTCTGCGTTCGCGATGCCGGCTTCGTCGGGCGTCGTCGCCCCGAGGGCGTGCGCCAGGTGGATGCGCTCGTCCTCGTCCCGGACGGAGATCGCCACGAACCCGTCGGAGCACCGGTAGATCCCCGACGGAGGGTACGACGGGTCCGCGTTTCCCGCCCTCGGCCGGTCCTTCCCGGTCAAGCCGGCGTACGGCCACGTCCAGTCGAGCGTGCGAATCATCGCCTCCGCCTGGGACAGGTCGATCAGCTGCCCCTCCCCGGACCGAAGGCGCGCGTGGAGCGCGGCGAGGATCGCGATGGCCGACATCAGCGCCGCCGTGTAGTCGCCCACCCAGAATCCCGCCTTCATCGGGGGGTGATCCGGGAACCCCGTGATGGCGGAGAACCCGGATACCGCCTGGGCGGTGGCGTCGTACGACGCGCGGCCGGCGGCGTACGGCCCCCACTGTCCGAATCCCGAGTTCGCGGCGTAGACGATGCGCGGGTTCCTCTCCCGGAGCTGCAGGTACCCCACGCCCCACTCGTCCATCGTTCCCGCCCGCAGGTTCTCCACCACCACGTCCGACTGCTCGGCCAGGCGCAGGAACAGCTCCACCCCCTCGGGGGGGTGCAGGTCGAGCCCGACGTGCAGCTTGTTGCGGTTCAACGCGAGGAACGCGGGGGAGACCTCTTTCCAGAAGAACCCTTCGGGGGCGACGTACCGCATCAGGTCGCCCCGGTACGGAAGCTCCACCTTGATCACCTCGGCCCCGAACACCCCGAGGTAGTCGGCGGTCGCCGGCCCGAAGATCCGGGTCGCCACCTCGAGGACGCGGATTCCGGCGAGCGCCTCCGGCTTCGCCGCGATGCCCGGGAGCGCGAACGCCTCTTCCGCGAACTCCCGGAATCCGCTCATCCGCGACAGAGGGGGACGCTCTTGATCTGTCGGGGGATGCAGGGGAAGAGTGTCCTCCGCCAGGAATGCCCGTCAGACCGCAAGGTACTTCTCCTTCACCTCGTCGTCCGAGAGGAGGTCCTTCATCGTCCCCTCATACTTCACCGACCCCTTGTCGATCACGTATCCGCGGTCGGCCACCTTCGCGCAGAAATGGAGGTTCTGCTCCGCGAGCAGCACCGTCACCCCCTCCTTCCGGATCTGGAGGATCATCTCCGCGAGCAGCGCGACGACCAGCGGCGCCAGCCCCTCGGACGGCTCGTCCAGCAGGAGGACCTCCGGGTTGGTCATCAGCGTCCTCCCGATGGTGAGCATCTGCTGCTCCCCTCCCGAGAGCTGGCTGCCGAGGTTCCGCTCCCGCTCCTGCAGGCGGGGGAAGAGCTCGTAGATCCGGCCGACCGTCCACGGGGAGGACGTCTCCTTCTCCCGGCGCGCCGCGACCTCCAGGTTTTCCCGGACGGTCAGGTCCGGGAAGCAGCGGCGGTCCTCCGGAACGAACCCGATCCCCTTCCGGCAGATCCGGAACGCCCGCAACCCCGAAACGGTCTCCCCCTTGAAGACGATCTCCCCGGAGGCGGGGGGAGTGAGCCCGATGATGGAGCGGAAGGTGGTGCTCTTTCCGGCGCCGTTGCGGCCGAGGAGCGCGACGACCTCCCCCTTTCCCACCGACAGCGAGACGTCGAAGAGGATGTGGCTGCGCCCGTAGAAGGTGTTGACGTCGCGGAGATCGAGCAGCGCCATGGTCCTACTCCATGACCTCCTCTCCGAGGTACGCCTTCCGGACCTGCGGATTCGCCTTGATCTCCCGGGGCGTCCCGTCCGCGATGACCGTCCCCTGCTGGAGGACGACGATCTTCTCGGAGATGCCGAAGACGATGTCCATGTCGTGCTCCGTGAACACGAGGGTGAGCCCCTGCTCCGTGGAGATCTTCCGCAGCAGCGCCACCGTCTCCCGGCTCTCGAACCGCGACATCCCCGCCGTGGGCTCGTCGAGCATCAGCAGGGTCGGCCGGGACGATAGCGAGATCGCGATCTCGAGCCGTTTCTGGTCCCCGTGGGAGAGGACGGACGCGCTCGTCTCGTGCCGGTCGGCCAGCCCGACCAACCCCAGGATGCGGAGTGCCTCCCCGGCGATCTCCGGGTACGCGCGCGACCTCGCGAACGGGTTCCGGCTCTTCCGGTGGTTGGCGAACAGGGCCGTCTGGACGTTCTCGAAGACGGTCATCCGCTGGAAGATGTTGGTGATCTGGAACGACCGCCCGATCCCCTTCCGGATGACGCGGTACGGAGGAACGCCGGAGATCCGCTCCCCGTTGAAGAAGACCTCTCCCGAGTCGGGCGCGAGCAGACCGGTCATCACGTTGAAGAGGGTCGACTTCCCCGCGCCGTTCGGCCCGATGACCGCGCGGATCTCCCCCTTCTCCACCGAGAAGGCGACGTCCTGGAGGGCGCGAAGCCCCCCGAACGACCGGGTTATGCCCCGGACTTCGAGAATGCCCATCGCCGGATCACCCGCATTTTCTCGAAGGCGCCGCGCGCCTTCTCGTTCACGAAACCCACCACCCCGCCTGGAAGGCAAAGCACCAGCGTCAGCAGCACGATGCCGAGGACCAGGGCCCACTTCTCGGTCCACGCCACGAGGTACGAGTTGAGCACGATGTAGACGAACGCCCCCACCGCGGGGCCCACGAACGTGTAGATCCCGCCGATGATCGTCATCAGCACCGGCTCGGCCGATTTCGTCCAGTGGATGATGTCGGGGGTGATCGACTTCTCCATCAGGGCGTAGAGTCCGCCGGCCAGCCCGGTGATGGCCCCGACGACGACGAACGCCGACCACTGGTACAGCTTCACGTTGATCCCGAGATACTCGGCGCGCTGGGGATTCTCGCGGATCGCCCGGAGCGTCGAGCCGTACGGGGACGACCGGATCCGCCGGACGACCTCGACGGACAGGGCGAAGACGACCAGCACGAACCAGAACATCGCCTGCGTGGAGCCGATGTCGACGGCGCCGACGCCCGGGACCGCGATCGGCCGCACCGGGATCCCCTGGATGCCGTTGTCGCCCCCCGTGAACCCGTACCATTTGAAGACGATGGTGAAGACGAGCTGGCCGAACGCCAGCGTCAGCATGGCGAAGTGGACCCCCGACAGGCGGACGCAGAAGAACCCGACGACCGCCGCGACGGCGGCGGCGAAGAACGGCGACAGGAGGAGCGCCGGGACCGGGCCGAACCCGCCTTTCGTGCACAGCAGCGCCACCGTGTACGCGCCCACGCCGAAGAACGCGGCCTGCCCGAAGGAGAGAAGCCCCGTCGTCCCCAGCAGCAGGTTGAAGGCGATCGCCATCAGCGCGGCCACCATGATCTGGGTGGTCAGGTACTGGTAGAATCTGCCGGCGAACAGGGGGACGAGGATCAAGAGGGCGAACGGCAGCAGGCGGAAGAGCGGGCGCACGGAGAAGTGGACCGTGGAGATCTCCTGCGACTCCATCGCGAAGTTCTTCTCCGACAGGGCGCGGATCTTGAGCGGCCGCCCGAACAGCCCCCACGGGCGGACGATCAGCACGACGACCATCAGGAGGTAGATCAGCGACATCTCGAACTCGGGGACGAGGATGATGCCGATCGTCTCGAGGAATCCGATCAGCAGCGACCCGACGAGGGCCCCCCACAGGTTTCCCAGCCCCCCGATGACCACGACCACGAACGACTCGATGATGACCTCGTGCCCGACCCCCGGGAACACCGTCCGGACGGGGCCCGCCAGCGCGCCGCCGAAGCCGGCCAGCACCGCCCCGAAGGCGAAGACCAGCGTGAACAGCGCCGCCATGTTGATGCCGAGGGCGTCCGCCATCTCGCGGTCCGAGGAGGTCGCGCGGATGATCTTTCCGGTCTTCGTCCGGTAGAGGACGTACCAGAGCCCCATCGCGACGGCCGGCGCGAAGAGCAGGACGAGGATGGTGTACACCGGTACCGTGCCGCCGAACACCGTGAACGAGCCGGAGAGGACGTCCGGCTTCGGGATCGACTTGAACTCCGGGCCGAAGACGATCTTCGCCACGTCGTCGATGACGAGCACCAGGGCGTACGTCAGCAGGAGCTGGTAGATCTCCTCCTGCCGGTAGATGCGGCGCAGCAGCCCCGTCTCGATGACCGCCCCGACCAGGGCGACGCCCAGCGGCGCCGCGACCAGCACGGCGAGGAACCCGCCCACCCCCGCGACCTGGGTCGCCAGGTAGTAGATGAAATACGCCCCCAGCATGTAGAGGGAGCCGTGGGCGAAGTTCAGGATGTTCAGCACGCCGAAGACGAGGGTGAGCCCGGAGGAGATGAGGAAGAGGAACGCCGCCTGCCGAAGCGCGGACAGGACCTGAACCGTCAGGAACGATATGTCGAGGGACGCCGCCATTCTCGTCCGGCCCCGGCCGCCTTGTGGGATCGTGGTGGGGGGCCGCCCCGCGAGGGACGGCCCCCGTTTCCGCCTGCGCCCGCCGAGCGGGCCGCTACTTGTTCGACTCCTGCGCCTTCTTCCACTCGGCCAGGGAGTAGATCACCTTCTCCGCCGGGAACGTCTCCGTGTTCGTGACGATCGCGATCGGGTAGTTCTTGACGAACCCGGTCTCCCCGATCATGTAGTCTGCGTAGAGCTGGTGGTCCTCCTTGCGCAGCGTCGCCTTCCCGCGCGGCGCATCGATCGTCAACCCCTCGAGGGCGGCGACGACCTTCTCCTTGTCGAGCGACTTCGCCTTCTTGACGGCCTCCGCGAGGAAGTAGACGCCGTCGTATCCCTGCGCGGCCCACGCGCTCGGGTACTCCTTGTTCTTCCCGAGGTACGCCTTCACGAACTCCTGGTTCTTCTTGCTGTTGGGCCAGTGGAAGTAGTACCGCTGGTCGGCGATGATCCCCTTGGGCATCTCGTTCATGAGCGCGCGGGCGGCGCTGACGTCCGCCCCCGTGGCGATGACCCACTTCATCTTCTCGAAGAGCCCGAACGGCTTGGCCTGCTTGATGAAGGCGACGAGGTCGCCGCCCCACAGGGTGCAGAAGACCGCGTCGGGCTTGGCCTGCAGGATCGCGTTGATGTACGCGGAGTAGTCGGGGATGAACAGCTTCGGCCACTGCTCGCCGGTGAACTCCGCCTTGGGGTTCAGCTCCTTCGTCTTCCCCTTGAAGATCTCCCACATGGTGCGGCCGTACTCGTAGTCGGGGCCCAGGTTGTAGAACTTGGTGAGCTTCGGGTATTTCTTCGCCGTGTAGAGGGCCAGGGAGTTCGCCTCCTGGGAGTTGCACATCCCGGAGCGGAACGTGTACCGGTTCCACTTCTCCTTCGTCACGCCGTCGGTGGATCCGATCGTGATCATCGTGACGACCTTCTCCTGCTTGGCGACCTCGGCGACCGCCAGCGCGCCGGCGGAGGAGACGACGCCGAAGAGGAAATCCACGCCGTCCTTCTGGATGTTCCGCTTCGCGATTTCGACCGACTTGGCCGGCTTGGCCTCGTCGTCCGCCGAGAGGAGTTCGAGTTTCTTCCCGAGGACCCCGCCCTTCGCGTTGATCTCCTCGACCGCCATCTCCGCCCCGAGCTTGCATTCGCGCCCGAGCGCCTCGGCGCGCCCGGACAGCGGGAACATCCCGCCGAGCTTGATGGTGTCCGCCGCCGTCGCGACGGTCGCCGGCACGATCGCCAGCAGGGCCAGAATCGCAAGCGCCGCAATCCTCTTCATCCCGTTCCCCCCTTTTCGGTCTGGTTTGTTGTACCGGTCGACGGCGCGGCCTTTCCCGGCCGCGGCGGCACGATGACCGCCTCTCCGTCGATGACGATCTCCTTCCTCTGGTTTACGCATTGCGTGCGGAACCGCAGCCGCTTTTCGGAAACGACTTCCACGATCTCCACGCGGGCCGTGATCTCGTCGCCGATCCGGACCGGCCCCTTGAACTCGAACGTCTGCGACAGGTACAGGCATCCCGGCCCCGGAAGCTTCATCCCGATCGCCGCCGATATCGTTCCAGCCGTGAGCAATCCGTGGACGATCCGTTCCTTGAACCGGGTTTTCGCGGCGAACTCCTTGTCCACGTGGATCGGATTCCGGTCCCCCGAGATCCCGGCGAACAGGAAGACGTCCTCCTCGGAAAATGTCTTGGTGAACTCGGCGAAATCCCCGACCTTGTACAATCCACTCTCCGGAGCCGGTAATATTCGAATTCAAACGATGTCTCGCAAGCGAGGTGCCAACCGGAAAGGGGCGAACGAATTCCCGGGGAGGGATTTATATCGTTCGAAATCAAAAGAAGATTTTTTTTATCGGGATTTGCAGGCGACCAATCAGTATATGCACCATAAATGGTACATCTGTTGTCCTCGATCATCC
>JACRNP010000145.1 GCA_016234845.1 Deltaproteobacteria bacterium
CGGATGCAGCGGCGCTCGAATGCAGGCGTAATTATGAAACGCAGCACGTAGCCCGGGGAAAGGACGCCGTTCCGTTGCCGCACTCCCAGGACGCACCCCCCGGCAGCGCGGAGAACCGGAAGCTCCGTCTCCGGACCGCCGGTTTCTCCCTCGCCAGCGCGGTCGCGCTCTGCCTAGCGAAGCTCGTCGTCGGGATCGTTTCGGGGTCCCTTGGCGTGCTCGCGTCCGCGTTGGACAACGTGGCCGACATCTTCATGTCCACGGTCAACCTGCTGTCGATCCGGAAAGCGATGGACCCGGCCGACGAGAACCACCCGTACGGCCACGGGAAAGTGGAGACGCTGGCGACCCTGTTCCAGGGAGGGGTGATCGCCTTGACCGGCGCGGGCGTCGTCTGGGAGGCGGTCCGCCGGCTGCGGGAAGGGCGCGCGCCGGAAGGGGTCGGTCTCGACGTCGGCATCTTCGTGATGGCCTTCTCCGTCCTGGCGTCGGGGTTCATCTCGGGCCGGATCCGGAAGGCGGGGGAGACCACGGGTTCCTCGGCGCTCGCGGCCGATTCGATCCACTTCCGCACCGACGTCTACTCCGGCAGTGGCATCCTCTTCTCGCTGCTGTTGTACCGGTTCACCGGGTGGAAGTGGCTGGACCCGGGGGTGGCGCTGGCGGTCGGGGTCTACATCGTCGTCGCGGCGCTGCCGCTGCTGAAGGGGGCGGTGCAGGAGCTGATGGACAGCCGCCTGCCGCCGGAGACGGTGGAGGCGATCGTCCGGATCATCGAGGAGCACCGGCCGATGGTCCAGGAGTGGCACGATCTGCGGACCCGCCGTTCCGGCTCGGAGATGCACGTCGATTTCCACGTGGTCGTGTGCCGGGAGCAGTCGCTGGAAGAGGCCCACCGGGTGGCGGACCACCTCGAGGACGACATCCGTCGGCTGCTGGGGAACGCCCACGTGGTGACCCACATCGACCCTTGCGAGATCGAATGCCCCGGCGTCGTTTCGTGCGAACGGGTGAAGGGGATGATCCGGGCGCTGCACAGTCCCGAGCGGGACGGTCCGGAGCGGGGGCACGACGGACGTCCGGGGGAGGCAACTCATTGAACGGGTACGAATTAAGCGACAATGAAAGGAGGCTGCTCCTCTGCCTTCTTTCGTTCTACCGGGAGATCGGTCCCGCCGCGACCCCCGCGGTCAAGGAGCTGCACGTCGAAGCGGGGCTCGAGGCGTGGGAGCTTTCGGACGCGATCAAGGCGTTGCGATCCGGGGGATTGATCGAATATTGGCCGCTCCAGCCGGCGGTGCGGCTCACGCCCGAAGGATTGCGGGCTTCCCTCGCGCTGTCCGGGGAAGGGAACGGCTGATGGGTACGGCGCGCGGCCTCCGTCCCGACCTTGCCGCCCGGTTGCGCGAAATCGACCGGCGGCTCGCCCGGAGGTTCGGCGAACCGGATCTCTGCGGGCACGAGACCTCCCCGGTGCGCAACCTGGTCCTCACGATCCTCTCCCAGAACACGACCGACGCCAACCGCGACCGCGCGTTCGATGCGCTGATGCGGCGGTTCCCGCGGACGATGCCCCTTCCGGAGGCGCGCGCGTACCTCACCTCGTTCCGCGGGGTGGGCGTCAAGACCGCGAACATCCTCCTGCTCTTCTCGTTCGGCCTCCCCGCGTTCCCCGTGGACACCCACATCCTCCGGGTGACGAAGCGGCTGGGGCTGGTGCCGGCGACGGCGGACCTCGCGAAGGCCGCGCTCGCCATCGAGCCGCACGTGCCGCCCGGGAAACCGATGCGGCTGCACCTGAACCTCATCCGTCTCGGAAGGGAGGTCTGCCGGCCCCGCAACCCGCTCTGCCTGGAATGTCCGCTCCTGGCCGTGTGCCCGGAGGGGAAACGAAACACGAAGGCGCTCGCGATGGGAGGGTCCGGGGCGGCGCAGCCGGAGGGAAAAGGGCGCATCGCATGACGCTTCGCACGATATTCCAGATGGCGGCCGTCGGCCTGGCCACCCTGGCGGTCGGGTTGCCTGCGATCCTCCTGGGCCTGCTGGTCCCCGGTCAAAGCCGCAAGGGGAGCATCTTCCGCTGGGTGACGAAGAGCTACTCCAGGATTCTCCTTCCCGTCTTCGGCGTCACCGTCGAAACCCGCGGCCTCTCCCGCGTGGACCTTCGCTCCCCGTACGTCTTCATGTCGAACCACGCAAGCCACGTGGACTCCCTCGCGCTGGCCGTGTCGATCCCGCATCCGATGCACTGGGTGTTCAAGAAGGAGCTGTCGAGGATCCCGGTCTTCGGGTGGGTGCTCCTGTCCCTCGGGCAGATCATGGTGGACCGGCGCAACGCGTCCACATCGCGCTTCAGGCAGGGCTGCCGATCGTTCCGGTCCGGGTGTCGGGGAGCCACGAGATCATCCCTTCGGGTTCGCTCCGCGTCAGGCCCGGACGGGTCGTGGTCGAGCTGTTCGACCCGATCCCGACAAAAGGGGCGACCGGCGCCGACATCCCGGAGCTCATGGCGAAGGTGCGGGACGCCCTGCTTTCCTGAACGCCGGGTCGAGCAGGAAGAACCCCCCCGTTCCCAGCCCGACGGCGGCCGCCGCCGCGACGAACATCGCCGGATACCCGAAGTGCTCCGCGACGAAGCCGAACGCCGCCGCGCCGGTCACCAGCCCCATGTCGAACGCCGCGGTGAACATCGCCATCGTCATCGCCATCCCGCCGGTGTCCTCCCGCACCCGGTCGAGCACCAGCGCGGAGAGTGCGGGGAACAGGAGTCCGTGTCCCGCCCCCGACGCCGCTCCCACCAGGGCCAGGCCCAACCCTCCGTCCACCGCGGGGATCAGGAGGTTCCCGGCGCACAGGAGCAGGAGCGACCACAGGGAGACCCACTCCCTGGGCAGCCGGTCGAGGAGCCTGCGGCCCAGCGTCCGCGTGGCGATCACCGACAGGGCATAGACGAAGACGAAGGAGCCCAGGGACCCCGATTTCCGGACGACGAGGTAGACGGGGAGGAAGGTGAAGATCGAGCCGTACGCCATGCCGAAGAGGTACCCGGCCGTGTTCGGGACGAAGAACGGGCGGGTGAGGAAGATCTTCAGGGAGCCGAGGGTCGGATGCTCCCGGGATTCGGGCTCCTTCATGAAGAAGGGGATCAGCCCGGAGAGGACGACCACACCGATCCCCGCGGCGAACATGCCGTGGAAGCCGTACCGCGCGATCGTCCATTCGCCGATCCACCCCCCCACGGAGATGGGGAGGAAGAAGGAGAGCCCGAAGATCCCGAGCGCTTCCGCGCGCCGGTCGGCGGGGGCGCACGCCGCGATGTACCCGTACGCGGCGGTGGCGACCATCGAAAATGACGCTCCCTGGGCGATCCGGATGGCGTACAGGTGCGCCCCCGGCGCCGAGACGAAGAGCCACGGCACGGTCGAAGCGGCGGCCAGCAGCGATCCCAGCGAAAGGAAGGTCCTGCGCAGCCTCCGCCCCACCAGCATGCCGAACCCGGGCTTCAGCGCCACGCCCACGAGGGTCCCGATGGCCATCAGCACGCCGATCTCCCCCTCGCGGATCCCGAGACGGTACAGGTACGCCGGCAGGAAGATGAAGATCGTGGTGTAGAGGGAGAAGGTCAGGTTGGTGATGTTCAGCAGGACGTAGTCGCGGTTGTATAGGGGAGTGGACGGGGTGGACATGGACGGGGGGATTCTATCACACGGAAACGGGGCTTCCCCCTGCCGCCGCTTTCGAAGAGAATGGCGGTATGAGCAAGCCGCTTCGCCTCGCCCTGGCCCAGATCAACACCACCGTCGGCGACATCCCGGGGAACGCCCGGAAGATCCTGTCGTGGTGCGCGCGGGCGCGGGAGGCGGGGGCGGACCTCGTCGTCTTCCCCGAGATGGCGATCCCCGGATACCCGCCGGAGGACCTGCTGCTGCGGACGTCGTTCGTCGACCGGAACCTGGCGGCGTGGCGTGAAGTCGCGCGGGGCGTCGCGGGGATCACGGCGGTCGTCGGGTTCGTGGACCGGGACGAGCGGGGGAGGGCGTACAACGCGGCCGGGATCGCCGCGGGCGGCCGCGCGCGCGGCGTCTACCGG
>JACRNP010000146.1 GCA_016234845.1 Deltaproteobacteria bacterium
CAAGACGAACAAGGAATATTACGCGATGCTCAAGGAGATCGAGGGGACGCGCCGCACCAACGCCGCCCGCGAGGAGGAGCTGCTGGCGCTGCTCTCCCGGTACGAGGAGGCCGAGAAGCGGCGGGGCGAGCTCAAGGCCGAACTCGAGGAGGTCACCGGGAAGTACCGGGAGCGGATGGTCGACGTGGAGGCGCGGATGGGCGCCTTCGACGGGGACATCGGGAAGATCGTCTCCCGGAAGCGCCAGGTGGCGTCGAAGCTCGAGCCGGGGCTGGTGCGCCGGTTCGAGATGATCTTCGATCGGCGGGACGGGCTGGCGATCGTCGCCGCGAGGAACTACTCCTGCACCGGCTGCCACATGAACATCGCCCCGCAGCTGTTCAACCTGCTGCAGCGCGAGGACCGGATCCACACCTGCCCCAACTGCAACCGGATCCTCTACTTCGAGCCGGTGGAAGGCGAGGCGGCCGGCGGGTGAGCCGGGTTCCCGTCACCGTTCGCGTGGACGGCGCCAGCCGCGGCAATCCGGGGCCGGCGGGCGCCGGAGCCGTCGTCGAGTTCGGGGACGGCCGCCCTCCCGTCGAGCTCAGCTCCTTCCTCGGGGAGACCACGAACAACGTCGCGGAGTACCGCGCCCTGCTTCTGGCGCTCGAAGAGGCCGGGAAGCATTCCCCGGGGTCGCTCACGGTATTCTCCGACTCCGAGCTCCTCGTGCGGCAGATGAACGGGCAGTACAAGGTGAAGGCGGAGCACCTCCGGCCTCTCTATCTCGAGGCGTGCCGCCGGTTGCGCGCTTTTCCGTCGGCCCGTATACTGCATGTCGGACGCGAGGAGAACCGCCGGGCCGACCGGCTGGCGAACCTCGCGATCGACCAGCAAGGGTAAGCGCAGCTGGCAGGCGTCCGAGGAGGCCAGGCGGCCGCCGGCCCCCACCGTTACCGGGGGCGGGAGGAAAGTCCGGGCTCCGCAGGGCAGGGTGCCGGGTAACGCCCGGTGGGGGCGACCCCGAGGACAGTGCCACAGAAAACACACCGCCTCCCGCCTCGGCGGGCGGTAAGGGTGAAAAGGTGAGGTAAGAGCTCACCGCGCGGCGGGCGACCGCCGCGGCACGGCAAACCCCACCCGGAGCAAGGCCGAATAGGAGGGCGACTCCGCTCCCGAAAGGGGGCGGGGGAAGGGCGACCCGCCCGGAGCCCTCGGGTCCAGGCCGCTCAAGGTCCGCGGCGACGCGGGCCGTAGAGAAATGGCCGCCACGCGGTGCGATCCGGCGCCGCGCACAGAACCCGGCTTACGGCCTCCTCGGACGCTTTTTCCGTCCCCCGAATCTCCGCACACAAACGCCGTTTCCGTCACGCGCTCTCCCCGAGCGAATTTTTCTTCCGTCCGGCGTGAAATGGCTTGACACCCTTCGGATCCCCGGTAGAATACCCAACAAGTGGGTAATTGTGGGGAAAGGTGGGTAATAGGCCCCCATGATCTTCCGTGGTCGCTTCGAATATACCATCGATCCCAAAGGCCGGGTCAATATCCCGGCGCCGTTCCGAGACAACCTGAAGGAATCCGGCCAGGAGTCGTTCTTCCTCACGAATTTCTCGAACTGCCTGTTCGTGTTCGCCGCCGACGACTGGGCGCGGATCGAGGAGCGGCTATCCCTCGTCCCGACCACCGACCGGAAGAAGAACGGCTTCGTGCGATTCTTCCTCGGCGGCGCGGTCGAGGCGGTGCCGGACAAGCAGGGGAGGATCCTCGTTCCCCCGACGCTGCGGTCGTACGCCGCGCTCGAGAAGGACGTGGTCATCCTCGGGATGCCGAACCGGTTCGAGATCTGGTCGCTCGCGCGATGGCAGGAGGAGATGGTCCGGTTCGAGAAGGAAGTGCACGAAGACCCCGAGCTGGCCCGGGAGATCAGCGCGCTCGGGATCTGATCGGTGGCCGCGGGTCACATCCCCGTTCTTTTCCAGGAGACGTTGGGACTGCTTGCCCCCGCCCCCGGGGAGGTCTTCCTCGACGGGACCACCGGCGCCGGCGGACACGCGGCGGAGATCGCGGAGCGGATCGGCCCCGGGGGCCTTCTGGTCTGCGCCGACGCGGACCCCTCGATGCTCGCCGTCGCGGACGAGGCGCTCTCCCGCTTCCCGTGGGCGCGAACGGTGCACTCCGACTTCGCCGACCTCGACGCGCTGCGCGAGGCCGCCGGGGGAAGGCGGTTCGACGGGGCGCTGCTCGACCTCGGGATCTCCTCCGTGCAGCTCGACGATCCGGCCCGGGGGTTCACGTTCCGCGAGGAGGGTCCCCTCGACATGCGCCGCGACCCGGGCGGCGGAGGCCCGACGGCGGCGGAGATCCTGCGGGACACCCGGGAGAAGGAGCTCGCCGACCTGATCTACGAATACGGCGAGGAGCGGTTCTCGCGCCGGATCGCGCGGGCCGTCGCGGAGCGGAGGAGGAGGGAACCGATCCGCACGACCGCGGAGCTTGCGGCCCTTGTGGGCGCGGCGATCCCGCGGAAGGCGTGGCCCAGGGACATCCACCCGGCCACCCGCGTGTTCCAGGCGCTCCGGATCGCGGTCAATGGGGAGCTGTCCTCCCTGGCCGCGTTCCTCGACCGGATCCCGGAGCACCTCTCCCCGGGAGGGCGGGTGGCGGTGATCAGCTTCCACTCGCTCGAGGACCGGCTGGTGAAGACGGCGTTCCGGCGGCACGCGGCCGGCGGCGAGGGGAAGGCGGCGACGCTCGCGATCCTGACCCGCAAGCCGGTCGTGCCGACGGACCGGGAATCGCGGGACAACCCGAGGGCCCGCAGCGCGAAGCTCCGGGCGGCGCGCAGGATCTGACGGCTCGAAAAAGGAGGCCGCGACATGACGAAGATTACCGTGGGGAACGGCGTGTACATCATCACGGAGATCCGCAAGGAGAAGGCGCCGGTCGCGGTCGTCCCCCGGCGGCGCGGGTACGTCGCGCTGCTCGCCGTCCTGCTGGGGACCGGGCTGTTCAACATCTGGCTCTCGGGCCAGTACATCCGCACCGGCTACCGCGTCTCCGCGGCGCTCGAGGAGAAGCGTACCCTGCTGAAGCAGCAGGAGGTCCTGCGCACCGAGATGCTCGCCCTGCGCAGCCCGTCCCGGATCGACACCATCGCGCGGACGGAGCTTCGGATGGTGGACCCCCGGATGGACCGCGTGACCCGGTGAGATGACTCCCCGCGCCCGCATCATCCTCGGGGGGCTGCTCTCCCTGTACGTCCTCGTGGTCTTCCGGGCGTTCCACATCCAGGTCCTCGGAATGAAGGGGATCCGCGAGCGCGGCGCTAAGCAGTACTGCACCAACATCCCCTTGATCCCCAAGCGGGGGCTGATCCTCGACCGGACCGGGAGCGAGCTCGCCGTGAGCATCGCCACGAAGTCGGTCTTCGTCCAGGCGGGAAAGCTCCGGCAGATGCCGTCCACGGCCGCCGACGAGGCGGTCCGCGAGGTGCGGACGGCGATGGCGGCGATCGACCCGGATTCGCGCGGGAGGGCGTCCGCGATCGACGGCATCGGCACCGTGGAGGAGCCGAAGCGGTTCTACCCGAACCGGGAGCTCGCCGCCTCCCTCCTCGGCTTCACGAACCTCGACTGCGAGGGGATGGAGGGGATCGAGCTCTCCCTGAACAAGTATCTGCGCGGCGAGCGGGCGCTCCTCGCGTGCGAGCGGGACGCCCGGGGGCGCATCATCGTTCCCGCGAGCACCCCGGTGGAGGCCAATCCGAACGGGCACTCGGTCGCGCTGACGATCGACCGGAACATCCAGCACATCGCCGAGACCGAGCTCCAGGCGTCGGTGTCGAAGTACAACGCCCGGGGAGGGATGGCGCTGGTGCTGTCGCCGAAGACGGGGGAGATCCTCGCGATGGCGACCGCGCCGTCGTTCAACCCGAACGCCCCCGCCGGCGCGCCGGCCGAAGCGCGGAAGAACCGGTCGCTGACCGACAGCTTCGAGCCCGGCTCCACGTTCAAGGTGTTCACCCTGGCGTCGGCGCTGGAGATGGGGGCGGTCGGGATGGAGGATCGGTTCTTCTGCGAGAACGGGTCGTACCGGTACGCGGGAAGGGTGATCCACGACACCCACCGGTACGGGTGGCTCACCGCCCCCGACGTCATCAAGTTCTCCAGCAACATCGGCATCACGAAGATCAACGACCGGATGGACGGCGACCGGTTCTACGACATGATCCGCGCGTTCGGCTTCGGTTCCCGGACCGGCATCGAACTGCAGGGGGAGGTCCCCGGCCTCTCCCCGAGCCGGTCGGGATTCCAGAGCCGGATCCGCCGCGCGACCGTCTCCTTCGGGCAAGGGATCTCCGTGACGCCGCTGCAGCTGGCCGCCGGGATGGCCGCGGTGGTCAACGGCGGGAAGGTGATGAAGCCGTACGTGGTCCGCGAGATCCGCGATCCGGAGGGGAAGACGGTGTTCCGCGGCGAGCCGCGGGAACTGCGGCGGGTCCTCTCGCCCGGCACCTCCTCCCGCATGCGGGAGATCCTCGGACGGGTGGTCCAGGAGGACGGGACCGGCACCCAGGCGCGGATCAAGGGGTTCCTGGTCGGCGGAAAGACGGGGACCGCGCAGAAGGTCGAGCACGGGACCGGGAGGTATTCCGCCAGCAAGCGGACCGCATCCTTCGTCGGCTTCCTGCCGCTGCAGGATCCCGAGCTGCTGATCCTCGTGGTGATCGACGAGCCGCGCGGCCAGGTGTACGGCGGGGTCGTCGCCGCGCCGGCGTTCAACCAGATCGCGGTGAAGACGGCGTACTACCTCGGCATCCAGCCCACCGAGGCGATCGCGGCCTCCCCCCGCCGGCCGGACGTCGCATCCCCCGGAGCGGTCCGCGTCACCTCCGTGTCGACCGCGACGACCGGCGCGATGATCATGCCGGACCTCGCGGGGCTCTCCATGGGACGGGTCGTGGACCTGATGGGCAGGTATTCGGTCAAGCTTTCCCTCTCGGGAAGCGGCGTCGCGCGATCGCAGACGCCGGCCCCCGGCGCCGTCCTGGTCCCCGGGACGGAGTGCACGGTGAAGTTCGCGGCGGAAGCCGTGTCGGTTGCGGCAACCGCGGGCAAGGGGAAGCGGTGAGGCTTTCGGCCCTTCTCTCCGCGGCGGCGCCAGGGGCCGCATGCCCCAGTGACGACATCGAGGTCGGCGGGATCCGCGTGGATTCGCGATCCGTCCGCCCCGGCGACCTTTTCGTGGCGCTCCGGGGAGGAAAGTCCGACGGGCACGATTTCCTGGAGGCCGCCGCGC
>JACRNP010000147.1 GCA_016234845.1 Deltaproteobacteria bacterium
CCCGGGGATGGCGACGAAGGTCTACGTCCAGGCGGGTGACAACGTGAAATCCGGGGGCCCGTTGTTCTCGCTGGACGACCGGGATCTCCGGGCGGAGCTGGCCGCCAGGGAATCGGCCCTGTCGGTCGCCAGGACCCGGCTCGCGCGCCTGGAGTCCCTCCCGAGGCCCGAGGACATCCCCCCGGCGGAAGCGCGCGTCCGGGAGGCCGAAGCGGCCCTGGGGGACGCGGCGGTCCAGCTCTCCTTGATGGAGGGGGTGACGGACCGGCGGGCGATCCGGGAGGAGGAGCTGAGCCGGAGGCGGTTCGCGGTGCAGGCGGCGAAGGCGCGCCTCGAGGACGCCGGCGCGCAGCTGGCGTTGCTCGCGGCCGGGTCGTGGAAACCCGACATCGAGATCGCCCGCGCGGAAGTCGCCTCCAGGGCGGCAGAAGCGGACAAGGTGCGGACCGACATCGAACGGCTCACGGTTCGCGCGCCCGTGTCCGGCGTGGTCCTCCAATCGAACATCCGAGCGGGGGAGTACGCCCAGACCGGTCCGGCGGCCGCCCCGCTGATGCTGCTGGGCGGCGTCGGCCCGCTGCATGTCCGCGTCGACGTGGACGAGGAGGACGCCTGGCGCGTGCGGCCCGATGCCCGGGCGGAGGCGTCGGTCCGCGGGAACGCGCGGTTGACCGCCCCGATCCGGTTCGTGCGCTTCGAGCCGTACGTGGTGCCGAAACGATCGCTGAGCGGCGGCGGGTCCGAGCGGGTCGACACGAGGGTCCTGCAGGTCATCTACCGTCTCGAACCCGACGTCCTGCCGGTCCGCGCCGGGCAGCAGGTGGACGTGTTCATCGAGGGAGGCGAAGAAAAATGAGATCCCGGTACCTCCCGATATCCTTTGCGACGCTGCTGTTCCTGTGCGGATGCACGGTGGGGCCGCGCCACGTCCGGCCGGACGCCCGGGTGCCGGGGGAGTGGATCGAGTCGGGGGCGGACAACGGTTCCGTCCCCTCTTCGGGGATTTCGCGATGGTGGACGATGTTCCACGACCCCGTGCTGGATTCCCTCGTGGAACGCGCGGTCCATAAGAATCTCGACGCGCGGATCGCCGGGGCCCGGATCCGTGAAGTCCGCTCCGCACTGGGCGTCGCGGCGGCGGGCGGCCTGCCGCGACTGGACGCTTCCGCCTCCTCCGCGCGCGGCCGGCGCAGCGAAATCGATCCGCCGGCCCGGTCGAAGAACCTGTTCCAGGCGGGTTTCGATTCCAGCTGGGAGATCGACGTGTTCGGAGGGATCCGCCGGGACGTCGAGGCCGCGAAGGCCGACATCGCCGCCGCGGAGGAGAGCCGCCGCGACGTCGTCGTCACGCTCCTCGCGGAGGTGGCCCGGAATTACATCGAGTTGCGGGGTTCCCGGCTGCGGATCGCGATCCTGAAATCGAACCTGGAGGCGCAGCGGGAGACTCTCGGATTGACGAAGGTCCGTTTCGACGCGGGACTCGCGACCGAACTGGACGTGGCGAGGGCCGAAACGCTCGTCGCGACTACCCGGGCGCGGCTCCCCGCTCTCGATGCGGAGATGCGGCAGGTCGTTCACCGCCTGGGCGTTCTGTTGGGGGAGCCGCCGGGCGCCCTGCGGAGCGAGCTGTCCGCTGATTCTCCGATTCCCCTCCATCCCCCCGTCGTGCCGGTCGGGCTCCCCTCGGAAATATTGCGCCGGCGCCCGGATATCCGGCGCGCGGAGAGGGAGCTGGAGAGCGCGACGGCGCGGATCGGGGTGGCGACGGCGGAGCTCTTCCCGCGGTTCTCGCTCACCGGATCCTTCGGGGGACGGAGTGACCGGTTGGGCGATCTGACTTCGGGAAACCACCGGTTCCGGGAGTTCGGTCCCTCCGTCCGCTGGCCGATATTCGCCGGGGGGCGGATCCGGGCGAACATCCAGGCGACGACAGCGCGCCAGGAACAGGCCCTGGCGCTCTACGAGAAGGCGGTGCTGACGTCCCTCGAGGAAGTCGAGAACGCGCTGGTGTCGTATTCCCGGGAGCGGGAGCGCCGACTTTCGCTTTTTACGGCCGTGACCGCCAACCGGAGGGCCGTGGAACTGGCCCGATCCCGGTACTCCGGCGGATTGGACGATTTCCTCTCCGTACTGGACGCCCAGCGGTCGCTGTACGACGCGGAAGATCGGCTGGCGCTCAGCGATCAGTCCGTGGCGGAATACGTGGTCCGGCTCTACAAGGCGCTGGGGGGCGGGTGGGAACGGAGTCCCGGGTAGCCGCCCGCGAAGCGCGGATACCGCCTTGCGCATTATTCGGGTACGGGGTTTTCCCCGGGCGAACCGTGGTACCTTGAAACGGTAGGGCGGCGTTCCGCCGTCTCGAGAGATCGATAGAGATATCGCGCTCATGAACTCTTTCCGCTCCTGCCCTCCACGAAAGCAAACCCGTACGAAGTGAAGGAGATCCGGGACTTGAAGCTCGGCGGCAAAGCCATCCTCGGGAATTTGCTCCATTTCGGAGCGGGAATCCGCAAGGACGGCTTTGCGCGGATGTACGCCGACCAGGAGCTGCCGCTTCGGGCGGAACTGCTGAGCAGCGACCAGATGGAGCGGCACGGCAAGATCCTGGCCGAATCGCACACGCCCGGGGTGGGACGCGGGAAGGACCAACTCCTCGCCCGGCTCGCCGAGAACGAGGAGGTCCTGATCGGGGCCTGCAACCTGCTGACGGAGGCGGTGAAAGCGAACCGTCATATCGCGCCGGCCGGGGAATGGCTCCTCGACAACTTCTACCTGATCGAAGAACAGATCCGCACGGCCCGGAGGCATTTGCCGAAAGGGTACAGCCGGGAGCTGCCTCGCCTGCCGACCGGCCCGTCCGCCGGGTTTCCGCGCGTATACGACATCGCGCTGGAGGCGATCTCGCACGGCGATGGGCGGGTGGACCCGGAAATCCTCGGAAGATTCGTGGCGGCCTACCAGACGGTTACCCCGCTGAACATCGGCGAATTGTGGGCGATCCCGATCATGCTGCGCCTCGCGCTGATCGAGAATCTCCGGCGCGTCGGGGCGCGGGTCGCCGCCGGCAGGATCTACCGGGACCGCGCCGCATCCTGGGCCGAACAGATGACCGATGTCGCGGAAAAGGACCCCAAGAGCCTGATCCTGGTGACCGCGGACATGGCGCGGTCCAATCCCCCGATGACGAGCCCTTTCGTGGCGGAATTCACGCGCCGGCTGCAGGGACAGAGCCCCGCCCTGGCGCTTCCGCTCACATGGATCGAGCAGCGTCTCACCGAGACCGGCAAGACGATCGAGCAACTGGTGCGGTCGGAACACCAGCAGCAGGCCGCCGACCAGGTATCCATCGGCAACAGCATCGGCAGCCTTCGATTCCTGGGATCGATGGATTGGCGCAAATTCGTCGA
>JACRNP010000148.1 GCA_016234845.1 Deltaproteobacteria bacterium
AGCCGGGACTGTCCGAAGCGAAACCGGGCGACCGGTTCCAGTTCGTCCGCCACGGCTACTTCATGGCCGATGAGATCGACTCGAGGCCCGGCGCGCCGGTCTTCAACCGGATCGTCGGCCTCAAGGACAAGTACCGCCCCGCGGCACGTTGAAAACGAATAAGCCCCCTGTCGGGGGCTGCGGTATTCATGGCGGCCCCGGCGGGATTCGAACCCGCGTTTTCGCTGTAAGCGGTGTCTGTTCGAAACGGGACAAACTCAGTTGAGATCCAAGAGGCCGCAGTTTTTCCCGCTCGGTTGTGCGAGCCGAAGACCTGCACGGGCAACGATAGTCGAGAGGCTTTCCGGACTCCAACCGGAATAGACGTATACCAGAGTATTCGACGCGCAGCGAATTAGAGCGTCAACCACGAGCTTGGCGGAATCAGGAGGTGCCTCCCGGAGGCGCCCGACCATGAGGATGACAAGTTCGTATCGGCGATCTGCCGCCCAGCGATCTGCATCGAAAAGGTTACCAACGCTGATATTGCCGTTAAATGTTGGAAGGACCTCGCTTGCATGCTCTACGGCGGATGCGTTGAGGTCGATCCCGAATGGGATGGCTCCAGGGACTTGATTGACGATTTTCGCCAGAAGCGCTCCGTTTCCGCAGCCCAAATCCAATATGGATCCGCCAGCGTTGCCGAGCGTCGCGATCGCCAACTTCACAATGGGGTCATGGGCGCGATCCATTGCAAAACGAGTAGCGAAACCGTTATCGCGGTTATACCACTCCGGAAGAATGGTTGCTGACGGCTGCCGTATCGATTCCCGATTATCGAGTCGACGGGGAGCGGATGCTTTCCTCTGCTTTTTCGGGGGACTCGAATAAGGGAACCGGAGTCCTTGGGCACCCTCACGAGGAAACGAGCGCCCCTTCCAGCGAACAGTATGGATTGCACCCGTTGAGTCGGTTGTTGTAGAAACCTTGACGACGGGGGTTAATATTTCGGCAACTCCATGCAATGCGGACCACTCCACTGGCCAGTTCAATATTTCTTCTATCCAGTCCATCTCTTCACCACAGCCTATTTTGCGCCCTAAGGCCAACATGTCTTTGCCTGTGCGAATGCTATCAGGACAATCGAATTTGCAGGGCAGGTGCGGGACAGCGCGGACGCCAATCCAGCGCCACAGAATATTCGCGAAAGGGGGACCGTCCATGCTGATTTCGACGGAAGTCACATCCCGTTCAACTGCCTTGGTGTTAGTTGCCATCGCCCAAGTGGTGTCAACACAGGAATGATCCACCCAGACACGCCGAAAGAAAGACCGGCAGCAGGCAGGATAGCCGAGCAGCGCACCGATAGCGTCATCGTCCCGATTGTCCCAGGCGCGCCCAAGCTCGCGGAGGTCTTCCGGAATTGCGACTCCAAGGCGGATTCTTGGGGTGTTGCCTTGCCGGGTTGGAGGAGGAGTAGCTGAATAAGTACAGGAAGCTTGACCTTCCAGGGCAAGCGGTAGTATGGCCAGGCGGTGCTCGCTCCAGCGACGACATTCTTTCACGCATGCATCCAAGGAAAGTGAAGTGATAAACGCGCGCCGAATCCCGGCGGCAACGGACTGCCAACAAACTTCGTTCCATGCATCCGAAATTCGCTGGAGGCGCGGGCTCCAAATCCGATTCGCCTCGCCGCTTACCCACGCTGTGCGCGTGAAATCGGGTAGAACAAAATTGATGCGATCTATGATTCGCATGCGGCTCGCAGTCGCTTCAGCTCGTTCTGGATATCTCCTAGCAGTGAGCTCGGCGAATTCCTGTCTTTCTTGTTCGAATCCTGTTTCCCAAGAATTGCAGCCATCGTGACCTGTTTCCCTCGCGCCCACGATTCAATATGTGCCCTCTCAAGCGCAGTACGCTCCAAGGAAGCGGATAACGGTTTTTTCCCTGTGCGAATCAACTCGCGTTCAAGCACTTTGTATACGCCCTTCCATACCTCGCAGTGTTCAGTCCGATTGCGCCAGTCTCCGCCAATGGCGGTTCCAGGACAGTTTCCTTTGCACATGAGAAAAAAACGGCAACCGCTGCATCCGCCGTTCTCCTGGGGTGTATGAAAGAGGGCCAGGTATCTTTCATAACCAACGCAGGGAGCTTTTACGAAGTCGATCCCATCCTTATTGGTGCGCCCACAGTTGCTGCGCTGGCCCTGGCCTTCGACACCGCGCACTGCAGATGTCGTGTAGGGATCGCAACCTGCCCAGATGCAAGTGACCTTGTCGTCCTGGCCCATTAGCATACGTCGCATATCATTAAAAATATCGAAACGGAGACACCGCAAGGTCCGCTCTACTTCCAATAATTTCAGCAGGACTTGCGTGTTTTCATCCTCGGTTAGGCCGTACAGACTGCGAATTTCCGGGTTCTCGCTCTCGAGAAGGTGAAGGCGCACGGAACGTACGCCACGAGTCTCGAGATATCGGATCCAATCAATTAACACCGGTAGACGGTCAACTGTTGCGTTGTCTTTGTGCAAGGTAATGATCAGGCTCGGAGGGATTCCTTCGTCGCAGAGGCGTTCAATGGCTTGCTCGGTGAGGGCAGTTGCTTTTCTGGTCTTAGAGAGAGTGCCGTTCCAGCGCACATCGTTGAGCGGCCCTGGACCATCGATGGAAATTCCCACTTGGACACGATATGACTTGAACAGTCGAATGTGCCCGTCTGTGATAAGCACCCCATTCGTCTGTATGCCATTCCTCCTGAATTGAGCCAATCCCCATGCCCACAGATTCTCGAGGTCTTCAAGGGGTACCAATAGCGGTTCCCCGCCGAAAATGCTGAATGCTCCCCCTTCGGCCAGTATTGCTTTCTTCATCAGGTCGATGTCGTATGGTCGAGTCGAGTGGCCCACATCACGCTGCGGATTCTGATAGCAGTACTGACAGCCAATGTTGCAATGGACGCCAAGAGGCCTTACTTCAATTGTCATTCGGGTTTTCCAACGTCAGGTTTGTTCACTTGATTCTCGAGCAACACAATTCGTCGTTCGAGCTTTTTCATTTGATCCGCGACCTCCTGTACAACTCGGCCCATCTCGGCACTTGCCAATCTCATCTGTTGGCCAAACACCTTCGCGAGCTGCTCTTCACCACTTGAGAGATTTCCTTGGAGAGCAGTTACCAGCAGTTCCAAGCGCGTAATTACAGGAAGGAAGTCACGAAGGGGGGGTTGATCAATAACGTCAAAATGACCGCTATCAAGGTGGGAGAAATCGACATGTTGATGATCATGATGGGATAGATCCGAGTGAACGGCATCAAAGTGGACAGGGCCACCACCCTGATCATCATGCGGCATGGCATCGTCGGCGTGGTCGACATCATCATGGACATCATCGTGGACATCAAAATGATCGTGATGATCCTCGTGATCCTGGTGTAAGTCATAGTGATAATCGTTATGAACGTCATCATGGGCTTGGTCGTCGTGTCTTTCGTCATCATGGCCATGATCGCCGTGAACATCACCGAATGAGTCGTCGTGACTGTCAGTATGGTAAGCATCCTGATGCGGATTGTGGTCGTAGTGCCCCCAAGTATGGACATGAGATGGTCCTGGGAAATGGGTGAAGGGATCGATCCAGCGTACGGTGGAATCCGTTTTTTTAGAAACGATACGACCTGGGCGAGAACGATGCTTGTTGTTTTCGCTTGGCATGGCTGGATGTCCCTTCCTTACGGAATTCCGGTCCCGTCCCCGCGGGGCGGCTCCCCAGGCTGACGCGACCCCTGCGGTAGGCGTTGCCTCCTCCCCGTCTGACGTTACGATGCAGGAGACCCCAGCGGACCGGTAGTTGGCAGCCGCGGGCGGGGCTGCTCGGTCGGCGGCAACCTCGCTTCGAACCCCGCGTGTGAACTATGTAACCGCCACTTCTTGCGGTGTCGGCGTCAATTGAATGATGTTCGAGCAAGAAGTGGCGGTCCCAGCGGGGTTCGAACCCGCGTTTTCGCCGTGAGAGGGCGGTGTCCTGGGCCACTAGACGATGGGACCGCGATGGCTGGGGAGCCAGGGTTCGAACCTGGAAACCGTGGGTCAGAGCCACGTGTGATTCCGTCCGTTTCACCACTCCCCAACGGAAAAGACAGGCTACCCGATGGCCGCGCTTTCCGTCAAGCGCCAATCCGGCCGGCGGCGGCCTTCAGGCGACGCACGACCTCTTCCTTCCCGAGGATCTCCATCACGTCGAACAGCCCCGGGGACGCGGTCCCCCCGGTGAGCGCCACCCGGATCGGCTGGTGGACCTTCAGGTTCCCGCCCCTCCGCTCGACGACCCGGCGCAACGCCTCCTCCATCGCCTCGTGCGAGAACGGATCGAGCGCGGAAAAGGCGTCCGCGATCTCGCCCAGAACCGGCGCGATCTCCGGCGCAAGGAACTTCGCTGCCGCCTTCGGATCGGCCGGCTTCTCCCGGAAGTAGTATTCGGACGCCTCCGCCATCTCCTCCAGCGTGCGGGCCCGCTCCTGCAGGGAGCGGACGATGGCCGTGAGGCGCGGGGACGGCGTCGCTCCGATGCCGCGCTTCGCGAGGAAGGGGACGAGCAGCGCCGCGATCCGGCCGGGGTCGGACGCCTTGATGTAATGGGCGTTCACGCTCTGCAGCTTGTCGAGGTTGAACTTCGACGGCGACCGTCCGACGTGCTCGAGGGAGAAGTGGCGGATCATCTCCTCCTCGGAGAAGATCTCCTGGTCGCCGTGTCCCCACCCGAGGCGGACGAGGTAGTTCACCATCGCTTCCGGCAGGTACCCCTTCTCCCGGTACGCCGTGACCGACACGTCGTCCTGCCGCTTCGACAGCTTTCCCCCCTCCATGCCGTGGATCAGCGGGAAGTGGCCGAACGACGGCAGCGGGTAGCCGAGCGCCTCGTAGAGGAGGAGCTGCTTCGGCGTGTTGTTCAGGTGGTCGTCCCCGCGCAGCACGTGGGTGATCCCCATCGACGCGTCGTCCACCACGACCACGAAGTTGTACGTCGGCGACCCGTCGGTTCGCAGGAGCACCAGGTCGTCCAGCTCGGAGTTTTCGTACGCCACGTCGCCGCGCAGCAGGTCGTGCACCACGGTCCGGCCCGCATCGGGCGCCCGGAACCGCACGACGTGCGGCTTCCCGGCGACCGCCTCCGGCGACAGGGCGCGGCACCGGCCGTCGTAGCGCGGCTTCTCCTTCCGCGAAGCCATCTCCTCGCGGCGCGCGTCGAGCTCCTCCTTCGTGCAGACGCACCGGTACGCCTTCCCCTCCGCGAGGAGGCGGTCCGCCTCCTTCCGGTAGAGACCCACCCGCTCCATCTGGAAGTGCGGCCCCTCGTCCCAGGTGATCCCCAGCCAGGTCATTCCGTCGAGGATCGCCCGGACCGCCTCGGGCGTGGACCGCTCCTGGTCGGTGTCCTCGATCCGGAGGATGAACCTCCCGCCCGCGTTCCGCGCGAAGAGCCGGTTGAACAGGGCGGTGCGGGCGCCCCCGATGTGGAGGAACCCGGTCGGGCTGGGCGCGAAGCGCGTCACCACTTGCGGCATCTGCGTTGCCTCGTTTCCGAAAGGGGGATCCGGGGGCGGCGGGGAAGGGCGTCTTCAGGCGAAGGCGAGGCCCGCGTAGCCGACCACCTGGTCGAAATCCCGGCTGACCTCGCCGGAAGTCGCGTATTTTACCAGACGCGCCGAAGTCGCGCCAAGCGCCTTCGCGGCGAAAAGGACCACCGTGGCGGGGATCACCCCGCACATCGATATCCTCTCGGAGCGGACCGTCCGGTAGAGCCCCTCGGGATCGAGCGAGAGCATCCGGTCGATCGCCATCCGGTCCTTCTTCCGCGCCACGGCTTCCGGTACATAGTGCGACATGTCGGAGCTTGCCACCAGGAGAGGCCGGTCGTCCATTCCTTCGACCGCCTTCGCCGCCGCTTCGCCCAGGTCCCGGCACTCCTCGAGGGTGAGGCGGCCGAGCGCCACCGGGACGAAGCGGAATTCCGGCCGGAACCGGCGGAGGAACGGGAGCTGCACCTCGAGCGAGTGCTCCCGGGCGTGGGCCAGGGCGTCCTCCCGGAGCATCGGCGCCCCTTTTTTCAGGCGGTCGGCCAGCTCCCCGTCCACGGCGACGTCGCCCCAGGGCATCCTCCACGATCCGCGGGAGATGATCGCGGCCTCTTCACCGAGCCCGGTGTGGTTCGGGCCGAAAATGACGGAAACCGCCGGAATCCGGATGGAGGAGTACACCTCCCCGGCGACTCCCCCGGAGTAGACGTACCCGGCGTGGGGGGAAACGATCCCGATCACGGGCGTCTTTCCCTCGATATCCCGGGTAAGCTCCCCGACCGCCTTCGAAAGCCCGGAAGGCGTACCTGGATAAAACTGACCGGCCACCGCGGCCATCCGATTCATGTCCCCATGATACACCGGGAGGGGAATATTCGGCGATTGACAGGGAACGCCGCGTTGCCTATAGTGTTTCCTTTAATTTAAGGGAAATTCCCACTTTGTACATCCGTGTGTCCGAAATACCCGGGGGCGGTCTCGACGTTTTCGCATCCCGGGGAAGGGCGTGGATCCCCCGCGTTATCGAAGGGATGGATCCGTCTCCCTTGAATTCGTGCCGGGTCGTCGACGCCGACCTCGTCCTGACCGTGGACGCCGGCGACATCCTGGCCGACGGGTCGTTCTCGGCCGAGGGAGAGGCTCCGTGCGACCGGTGCACCGAGCCGGTCGCGGTCCGGTTCGGGAAGACGTTCAACATCCTGTTGACGCCGAGGAACCGCGGCCCCGCCGGTTCGGGGCCGATCGAACTGCGGGAAGAGGACCTCGACGTCGGGTATTACGACGGCACGGGGGTGGAGGTCGGCGACATCTTCTGGGAGCAGGTGGCCCTGGAGATCCCCGTGAAGGTCGTCTGCTCCGAGGATTGCCGCGGGGTGTGCCCGGCCTGCGGGGCGAACCGGAACCGGGAGGCTTGCTCCTGCGGGGCGCAGGATTCGCCGGGCCCGTTCGACGTGTTGAAGAACCTGAAAGGGAAAAAGGAGTAGACCATGCCGAATCCGAAACGACGCGGATCCAAATGCCGCAGGGACAAGCGGCGCACCCACAAGAAACTCTCCCAGCCGGCCGTGAGCACCTGCCCCCAGTGCAAGTCGATCAAGCGGCCCCATGCCGTCTGTCCGACGTGCGGGACCTACAAGGGCCGGGAAGTCATAGCGAAAACCGAAGCCTGACACCCGCTTCCCTCCGATGAAAATCGCCGTGGATGCCATGGGGGGGGACCACGCCCCGCGCGAGGTCGTCCGCGGCGCCGTCCTGGCCGCCCGGGAATACTCCCTCTCCCTGATCCTGGTGGGCCAGGAGGACCGGATCCGCCAGGAGCTGGCGGGGATCGACTCCTCCGGCGCCGCGATCGAGGTGGTCCACGCCTCCGAGGTCGTGGAGATGTGCGACGTCCCCGGCAAGGCGCTCCGGAAGAAGAAGGACTCGTCGATCCGCGTGGGCCTTTCGCTGGTCTCCGCCGGGAAGGCGTCCTCCTTCGTGAGCGCGGGGAACTCGGGCGCCGTGATGGCGGGCGGGCTCCTCATCCTCCGGCGCATCCGCGGGGTCGACCGGCCCGCGATCGGCGCGACCATCCCGACACCGCACGGCCCCATCGTCCTGATCGACGCGGGGGCGAACGTCGACTGCAAGCCGGCGCACCTGCTCCAGTTCGGGCACATGGGCGAGGCGTACTCCCGGAAGATCCTGGGGATCGCCGGCCCCCGGGTGGCCGTCGTGAGCATCGGGGAAGAGGACTCCAAGGGGACCGATCTCACGCGGGACACCTGCGACCTGTTCCGGAAGACCGGACTCCGGTTCGTGGGGAACCTGGAGGGGCGCGACTTCTTCTGCGGCAAGGCGGACGTCTTCGTCTGCGACGGGTTCGTCGGGAACGTGGCGCTGAAGACGATGGAGGGGATGGTCCAGGCGCTGGGTACGTTCTTGAAATCGGAAATCAGGAAGTCGACGATGGCCCAGGTGGGCGCGCTGCTGGCCGAGCGAGCGCTGCGGACGGTCCGGAGCCGGATGGACTACGCGGAGTACGGCGGCGCTCCGCTCCTCGGGGTGCGCGGCGGGGTCGTCATCTGCCACGGGTCGTCCGACGAACGGGCGATCAAGAACGCGATCCGGGCCGCCGGGTCCCTCGCCCGGGCGGGGGTCGGGGACGAGATCGCGCGCTCGATCGCGTCGCGCGGGCACGCCCCGGCGACTCCGGCCGCGCAACCGTAACCGGAAAGGGGAGGAAGACGTGGGATCGAAGATCATCGGTCTGGGGATGCACGCCCCGCCGAAGCGGCTGACCAACACCGACCTGGAAAAGATGGTCGAAACGAACGACAGCTGGATCACGGAGCGCACGGGCGTCAAGTCCCGGCGGATCGCGGAGCTGGGCGCCGCGAACTCCGACATCGCGCTCGAGGCCTCCCGGAAGGCGCTGGCGGACGCGGGGGTCAAGGCGGACGACATCGACCTGATCGTCGTCGGCACCTGCACGCCGGACATGCCGCTGCCGTCGACCGCGTGCTTCCTCCAGATGAAGCTGGGCGCCCGGAACGCCTTCGCCCTCGACCTGAACGCGGCGTGCTCCGGATTCCTCTACGCGCTTTCGGTGGCCGACTCCCTGATCCGGGCCGGACGAGGGAAGAAGGCGCTCGTCCTCGGCTCCGAGATCCTCTCCTCGATCACCGACTACACGGACCGCGCCACCTGCATCCTCTTCGGGGACGGCAGCGGGGCGGTGGTCCTCTCCGAGTGCCCGGACGGGGAGGGGGTCCTGTCGTGCCACCTCCACTCCGACGGGAACCTTTGGGAGCTGATCCACTGTCCCGGCGGCGGCACCGTCCACCCGCTGACCCCCGACCTCATCTCGCGGCGGATGATCTACATCCGCATGATGGGGAACGAGACGTTCAAGCACGCCGTCACCAAGCTGGGCGAAGTGTCGTTGAAGGCGCTTTCGCACAACGGCTACCGGGTGGACGACGTCGCGCTCTTCATCCCCCACCAGGCGAACCTGCGGATCATCACCGCGGTCGGAAAACGGATCGGCATCCCGCCCGAGCGCGTATTCGTCAACCTCGAGAAGTACGGGAACACCTCCGCCGCCTCGGTCCCGATCGCGCTCGCGGAGGCGAAGGCGCAAGGCAGGATCCGTCCCGGCGACCTCGTCCTTCTGGCGGCGTTCGGCGCGGGGCTCACGTGGGGCTCCGCCCTGGTGAGGATGTAGGAAGCGCCATGGGAATCGCGCTGCTCTTCCCGGGCCAGGCGTCGCAGTTTCCGGGGATGGGGAAGGATCTTCACGACGCGTACGCCGCCGCGCGGGAGGTGTTTCTGGAGGCGTCCGACGCGTTGTCGCTGGACGTCGCCGCCCTGTGCTTCCGCGGCACGGAGGAGGAGCTCCGCCGGACGGAGAACACGCAGCCCGCCATCTTCACGGTGAGCGTCGCCGCGTTCCGGGCGCTTTCGGCCGAGACCGGCATCCGCCCGCTGTGCGCGGCCGGGCATTCCCTCGGGGAGTACTCCGCGCTGGTGGCGGCCGGCGCGCTGCCGCTCCGCGAGGCGGTTCGCGCTCTCCGGTCCAGAGGCAGGTACATGCAGGACGCGGTCCCGGCGGGGGAAGGGGCGATGGCGGCGATCATCGGGCTCCCCCCGGAAAAGGTGGAGGAGGCGTGCCGCGCGGGGTCCGCCCTCGGCGTGGTCTCCGCGGCGAACTTCAACGGGGGGGACCAGATCGTCATCTCGGGCGGCGGGAAGGCGGTGGCCGCCGCGTGCGAGGCGGCGAAAGCCGCCGGGGCGAAGCGCGCGCTCCCGCTGCCGGTGAGCGCGCCGTTCCACTGCGCCCTGATGGAACCCGCGGCCGGCCGCCTGGCCCCGGAGCTGCGCGCGATCCCGCAGGGGACGTTCCGCTTTCCGGTCGTCGCGAACGTGACGGCGGCGCCGTATGCCGAGGGCGATCCGG
The DNA here is from genome assembly GCA_016234845.1 of Deltaproteobacteria bacterium. Lineage (NCBI taxonomy): Bacteria > Pseudomonadati > Myxococcota > Myxococcia > Deltaproteobacteria bacterium. Next base: position 9,994 of record JACRNP010000148.1, read on the forward strand.
TGGCGGAGACGCTCGTCCGGCAGATCACGGCGCCCGTGCGGTGGGAGGAGTCGGTCCGCGCGATGCTCGGAATGGGTGCGACCGCGTTCCTCGAGGTGGGGCCGGGGAAAGTGCTGTCGGGGCTGGTCCGGAGGATCGCGAAGGACGCCGCGGCGGCGGCGTTCTGCGGCCCGGCCGACCTCGGCGCGGCGCGCGCCATCGCCGGGTGAACTTTTCCCTTGATGGGGTCGCGAGGTTGAGGGTATGAATTTCGGGATGGGGGGTGGCGCGATGCGTCTGTCGGGGAAGGTGGCGCTGGTCACGGGTTCCGCACGCGGGATCGGCCGGTCGATCGCGGAGCTGTTCAGCGCCGAGGGGGCGACCGTCGTGGTGAACGACGTCGGGAGCGACGCCGGAGCCCGCGAAACGCTTTCGGCGCTTACGGCGGCCGGCGGCAAAGGATCCGTGGAGATGTTCGACGTCTCCGACGCGGCGCAGGTGGACGCCGGGGTGAAGAACATCCTCGAGGCGCACGGCCGGATCGACGTGCTGGTGAACAACGCGGGGATCACGAAGGACAACCTGCTGCTGCGGCTGTCCGAGGACGATTTCGACGCGGTCCTGCGGGTCAACCTGAAGGGGACGTACCTGCTGACCCGGACGGTCACCCGGCACATGATGAAGCAGCGCAGCGGCCGGGTCATCAACCTCAGCTCGGTGGTCGGCATGATGGGGAACGCCGGGCAGTCCAACTACGCGGCGGCGAAGGCCGGGATCATCGGGTTCACGAAGGCGACCGCCCGGGAGCTGGCGTCCCGGAACATCACGGTGAACGCGATCGCGCCGGGATTCATCCGTACCGCGATGACGGCGGCACTTCCCGAGGCGGTGCAGAAGGCGTTCATGGCGCAGATCCCGCTCGGCCGGTTCGCCGAGCCGCGGGAAGTCGCGGAACTGGCGCTCTTTCTCGCGTCCGACGCGTCGTCCTACATCACCGGGCAGGTCGTCGGCATCAACGGCGGGATGTACATGTGAGAGTACAATATACGGAAAGGGAGGGACGAACATGTCGGTAGACAAGCGGGTCCGGGAAATCGTGGCGGAGCAGCTCGAGCGGGACGTGAACGAGGTCACCAACGAGGCGTCGTTCATCGACGACCTGGGCGCGGATTCCCTGGACATCGTCGAGCTGGTCATGAAGATGGAAGAGGAGTTCGGCATCGAGATCCCCGACGAGGAAGCCGAGAAGATCAAGACGGTCAACGACGTCGTCCAGTACATCACCGCCCACAAGAAGTAGGGGGCCGACGGAGCGGGATCCGCGACGGCGGCGGGCGGAAGGAGCGATATGCGCAGAGTGGTCGTAACGGGACTGGGGGCGGTGACCCCGCTGGGGATCGGCGTCGCTCCCACTTGGGAGGCCGCGCTGGCCGGGAAATCCGGCATCGGACGGATCACCCGGTTCGACGCGAAGGATTTCTCCACCACCATCGCCGCGGAGGTGAAGGGATTCCAGCCCGAGGATTTCATCGACCGGAAGGAAATCAAGCGGATGGACCCGTTCATCCATTACGCCATGGCCGCGGCCCACATGGCGATGGAGGACGCGGGTCTCGTCATCGACCCGGCGCTGGCGCCGAAGGCCGGCGTCTACCTGGGAAGCGGGCTCGGGGGGCTCTCCTCCCTCGAGCGGTACCACAAAGCGTACCTGCTGGAGGGGGGGCCCCGGAAGATCAGCCCGTTCTTCATCCCCATGCTCATCTCGAATCTCGCGCCCGGCCACATCGCGATGCGGTACGGCGCCAAGGGGCCCAACATCACCACGACGACGGCGTGCGCGGCGTCGAGCCACGCCATCGGAGAGGGGATGCACGCCGTCCGCAGCGGAATCTGCGACGTGGTGATCGCCGGCGGCGCCGAGGCCACCATCACCCCGCTCGGGCTGGGGGGGTTCTGCTCGATGAAGGCGCTCTCCGACCGGAACGACGACCCGGAGACCGCGTCCCGGCCGTTCGACAAGGACCGCGACGGCTTCGTGATGGGAGAGGGGTCGGCGATCCTCGTCCTCGAGGAGCTTGCGCACGCCCGGAACCGCGGCGCGAAGATCTACGCGGAGGTCCGGGGATACGGAGCGTCGGCCGACGCGCACCACGTGACCGCTCCCGCGCCCGGAGGGGAGGGCGCCGTCCGCGCGATGGCGGCCGCGCTCGCGGACGGCGGGGTTCCGGCGGACGCGGTGGACTACATCAACGCGCACGGGACGTCCACCCCCTACAACGACCTGTACGAGACGATGGCGATCCGCACCGTCTTCGGTGCGCGGGCGAAGGAGATCCCCGTCAGCTCCACGAAGTCGATGACGGGGCACCTCCTCGGGGCGGCCGGCGCGATCGAGGGGATGTTCTGCTCGCTCGCGATCCGCGACGGCGTCATCCCGCCGACGATGAACTACAAGACGCCGGATCCCGAGTGCGACCTCGATTACGTCCCCAACGCGGCGCGCCGGCAGCCGGTCCGTTTCGCGCTGTCCAATTCGTTCGGGTTCGGAGGAACGAACTCGGTGCTCCTCTTCGGCCGGTTCGAGGAGTAGCCCGTTGGCATTCCCTCCCCGCCGCGTCGTCGTCGCCTCGGACCACGCCGGAGTGGAGATGAAGCGTCGCCTGCGGGAGGCGCTCGCGGAGGCGGGGATCGACGCGGAAGACCTCGGAACGGGGTCGGGCGCCTCGGTCGACTACCCGGACTTCGCGACGGCGGTCGCCAAGCGCGTGTCCGCCGGGACGGCCGACGCGGGGGTCCTGGTGTGCGGCACCGGCCTCGGCATGTCCATCACCGCGAACCGGTTCCCCGGAGTCCGCGCGGCGCTGCTCTACGACGACACCGCGGCCCGGTTCGCCCGCCTCCACAACGACGCCAACGTCGCCGTGTTCGGCGCCCGGACGATGGCCGCGGAGGACGCCGTACGGCGGCTCCGGCTGTTCCTGTCGGAACCGTTCGAGGGGGGGCGCCACGAGGGACGCCTGGAGAAGATCCGGGGGATCGAGAACACCATCGCCGCCGGCCCGGGCCCCGGGACGGCCGGACAAGGAGAGCCGCGCATGTCCTTCCTCAAGCAGACCGACCCGGAGATCTACGAGGTCATCCGCAGGGAGACGGAACGCCAGGCGTACCGCCTGGAACTCATCGCCTCCGAGAATTTCGTGAGCGAGGCGGTCCTCGAGGCCACGGGGTCGGTCCTGACGAACAAGTACGCCGAGGGGTATCCCGGGAAACGGTATTACGGCGGGTGCGAATTCGTGGACCAGGCCGAGTCGCTGGCCATCGAGCGCGCGAAGAGGATCTTCGGGGCCGACCACGTGAACGTCCAGCCCCATTCCGGCTCCCAGGCGAACATGGCGGTCTACATGTCCCTGATGAGCCCCGGCGACACGATGCTCGGAATGAACCTCTCGCACGGGGGACATCTGACCCACGGAAGCGGGGTCAACTTCTCGGGGAAGCTGTACAACGTGATCCCCTACGGCGTTCGCGAGGACACGGAGACCATCGACTTCGACCAGGTTCGGGACCTGGCGCTCAAGCACCGTCCGAAGCTGATCGTCGTCGGGGCGTCCGCCTACCCCCGGAGGATCGACTTCGCGGCGTTCCGGAAGATCGCCGACGAGGCCGGCTGCATGGTGATGGCCGACATCGCCCACATCGCCGGGATGGTCGCGGTCGGCCTGCACCCGAGCCCCGTTCCCCACTGCGAGTTCGTGACCACGACGACCCACAAGACGCTCCGTGGCCCCCGCGCCGGGATGATCCTGTGCCGGGAGGACATGGCGAAGAAGCTCAATTCCGCCATCTTCCCCGGGATCCAGGGCGGCCCGCTGATGCACGTGATCGCGGCGAAGGCGGTGGCGCTCAAGGAGGCGATGGCGCCGGAGTTCAAGGAGTACCAGGCGCAGATCCTGCGAAACGCGGAGGCGATGGCGCGCACGCTGGTGAAACGCGGCCACAAGCTGGTGTCCGGAGGGACCGACAACCACCTGATGCTCGTGAACCTGAAGGACACGCCGCTGACCGGCAAGGAGGGGGAGGAGGCGCTGGAGCGGGTCGGGATCACCGTGAACAAGAACACGGTTCCCTTCGAGACGCGCAGCCCCTTCGTCACCAGCGGCGTCCGGATCGGCACGCCCGCGCTCACCACCCGCGGGATGAAGGAGCCGGAGATGGAGCGGATCGGGAACTGGATCGCGGATGTTCTGGCGGCCCCGGCGGACGCCGCCGTGCAGAAGCGGGTGTCGGCGGAAGTCCGCGATCTGTGCGGCTCCTTCCCGCTCTACGCCTCGCGCCTCGTCGGGGCGTAGTGCATCGGGGGGGGAAGGTGAAGGCGGGAACGCGCGCCCGGCCCGACTGGGACACCTATTTCATGGACATGGCGAAGCTCGCCGCCCGGAGGTCGTCCTGCCTTCGGCGCGCGGTTGGCGCGGTCCTGGTGAAGGACCGGCGCCTCCTGGCCACCGGGTACAACGGCGTCCCCTCCGGGGTGACCCACTGCGAGGTCGCCGGCTGTCTCCGCGAGCGGCTGAACGTCCCCTCCGGCGAGCGCCACGAGCTGTGCCGGGGGCTTCACGCCGAGCAGAACGCCATCATCCAGGCGGCCTTCCACGGGGTGTCGATCCGCGACGCGGTCCTCTACTGCACGAACCTCCCCTGCATCATCTGCGCGAAGATGCTGGTGAACTCCGGCGTGCGCCGGATCGTCTACCTCGAGGGGTACAGCGATCCCCTGACCCGGGAGATGCTCTCCGAGGTGGGAATGGAGCTGGTGAAGCTGGAGGGCCCCGGTCCGTGAGGTGCCCCCGGTGCGGCCACGACGACAACAAGGTGGTCGACTCGCGGGCGGGAAAGGACAGGGACGTCATCCGGCGGAGGAGGGAATGCCTCTCCTGCCAGCGGCGGTTCACGACCTACGAGCGGATCGAGGAGGAGCTCCCGCTGGTCGTCAAGCGGGACGGGCGCCGCGAGCCGTTCGACCGGCAGAAGATCCTGAACG
>JACRNP010000149.1 GCA_016234845.1 Deltaproteobacteria bacterium
GATGCGGGGCAGCTTGGACGCCTGCCGGAACAGCGCCTCCGCGGAGATGTTCACGCCCGGGGCGATCACGCCGCCCATGTAGTCGCCTTTCGAGGACACGTAGTCGAACGTGGTCGCGGTCCCGAAGTCGACGACGATCGAAGCCCGGCGGTGCCTCGCGAACGCCGCCACGGCGTTCACGATCCGGTCCGCGCCCACCTCCTTCGGATTGTCCATCTTGATCGAGATCCCGGTCTTGATGCCCGGACCGACCACCATCGGCGTCATACCGAAATACCGCTCGCACAGGTCGACGATGGTCGGCGTGAGCGGCGGGACGACCGAGGCGATGATGATCGCCTTGATCTCCCTCGAGGAGAAGTGGCTGGCGTCGTAGAGGTTCCGCAGGAGGATTCCGTACTCGTCGCTGGTCTTTTCGCGGTCGGTCCAGACCCGCCAATGGTGGAGGAGCTTCTCGCCCTCGTACACGCCGAGGACGGTGTTCGTGTTCCCCACATCGATCACGAGGAGCATGTCTTTCCCCCTACCCCGTCACCGCGGAAATCTCCGCGATCTCTCCGCTGTGCACCGCGACGCCGGCATCCTCTCCGTCCCTCCGGAAGAGGAGCGCCCCCTCGGCGTCCACGCCGCCGGCCACTCCCCACTCCTCGCGGCCGCCGGATCGCAGGAGGATCCTGCGGCCGGACAGGAAGTCCCGCCGCGCCCACCCGTCGCGCACGGCGGGGAAGCCCCCCGCGGCGAAATCGGCGTACCGCGCCCCGAAGGCATCGAGGAACCGCGCGAGGATCCCGGCCCGCGGGAACGACCGTCCCGCCCGGATCCGGAGCGAGGTCGCCTTCCCCCGCAGCTCCGCGGGGATCTCGTCCTCCCCGAGGTTGACGTTGATCCCGACGCCGACCACCACGTGGCGGACGCCGCCGGCCCCGGAGGCCATCTCCGAGAGGATGCCGGCCGCCTTCCGTTCCCCGAGGTACAGGTCGTTCGGCCACTTGAGGGAGCCCGGGACTCCGGCCGCCTCCACCGCGTCGGCGAGGGCGACGCCCGCCACGAGGGACAGCCGCGGCGCCTGCGCGACCGGCAGGACGGGGCGCAGGACCACCGAAACGTAGATGTTCCTGCCGGGCGGGGAGAGCCACCGGCGCCCCATCCGCCCGCGCCCTCCGGTCTGGCCGTCGGCCACGACGACCGTGCCGTGCGGGGCGCCACGCTCCGCCATCTCCATCGCCGATCCGTTCGTGCTCTCGATCGTGCCGAGACAGACGATGTCCGACCAGGGCCCCCCGGGGGACAGCCTGCCGAGGAGTCCCTCCGCGGTGATCCGGTCCTCCCCGTTCATCGGCAAGGAGGGATTCAGACCGTGACTTTCCCCTGGTGCGTCCCGAAGACGGAGCGCATCACGTCGGATATCTCCCCGAGGGTGGCGTACGCCCGGACGGACTCGAGGATCGGACCCATGACGTTGCGCTTCCACCGGCAGGCGGACGCGAGGTCGGCCAGGGCGGCGCGCACCGCCGCGGCGTCGCGGCGCCTGCGGAGGGACGCGAGCCGCTTCCGCTGCTCCTTCTCGATCCGGGGGTCGACCGTGAGGAGCTTCTCGGGCGGGCTCTCCTTCACGGCGAACTCGTTCACGCCGACGATGATCCGGTCCTTCCGCTCGACCTCGAGCTGGTACCGGTACGCCGCGTCCTGGATCTCCTTCTGGATGTACCCGGCGTCCACGGCCTGGATCACGCCTCCCATCCGGTCGATCCTGCGGATGTACTCCTCGGCCTGCCGCTCGAGGCCCGTGGTCAGCGCCTCCACGCACCAGGAGCCGCCGAACGGGTCGATCGTCTCGGACACGCCGCTCTCGTGCGCGATCAGCTGCTGCGTGCGGAGGGCGATCCGCACGGACTCCTCGGTGGGCAGGGAGAGCGCCTCGTCGCGGGAGTTGGTGTGGAGCGACTGGGTTCCCCCGAGGACGGCGGAGAGCGCCTGGATCGTCACGCGGACGATGTTGTTGTCGGGCTGCTGCGCCGTGAGCGACGAGCCGGCGGTCTGCGTGTGGAACCGGAGCATCCAGGAGCGGGGGTCCGCGGCCTTGAACCGGTCGCGCATGATGCGGGCCCACAGCCTCCTGGCGGCCCGGAACTTCGCGACCTCCTCCAGGAAGTTGTTGTGGGCGTTGAAGAAGAACGCCAGGCGGCTGGCGAAAGAGTCGACCGTCATCCCGGCGTCGATCGCCGCCTGCACGTAGGCGATCCCGTTCGCCAGCGTGAACGCCACCTCCTGCGCGGCGGTCGATCCCGCCTCCCGGATGTGGTAGCCGGAGATGCTGATGGTGTTCCAGCGCTGCACGGACTCCTTGCAGAAGGCGAAGATGTCCGTGATGATCCGCATCGAGGGGGCCGGCGGAAAGATGTAGGTGCCCCGGGCGATGTACTCCTTGAGGATGTCGTTCTGGATGGTGCCGTTCAACGCCGAGGGGGCCACCCCCTGCTTCTCCCCGACGGCGACGTACATCGCCAGCAGGATGGCGGCGGTGGAGTTGATCGTCATCGACGTGGACACCTTCCCCAGGGGGATCCGGTCGAAGAGGACCTCCATGTCCTCGAGGGAGTCGATCGCCACGCCGACCTTTCCGACCTCTCCGAGCGCCATCGCGTGGTCGGAGTCGTACCCCATCTGGGTCGGCAGGTCGAACGCGACCGACAGCCCGGTCTGGCCGTGGTCGAGGAGGTACCGGTACCGCTTGTTCGATTCGCGGGCGTCGCCGAATCCCGCGTACTGGCGCATCGTCCAGAGGCGTCCCCGGTACATGGTGGGCTGGACGCCCCGGGTGAACGGGTACTCGCCGGGAAACCCGGCGTCCCTCAGGTAGTCGAACCCCTCGAGGTGCTCCGGGGTGTACAGCCGGTCGATCTCCTCCCCCGAGGTGCTCTCGAACCGGGCGCGCCGCTCCGGGGACTTCGCCATCGCATCCGCGAGGGTCTCCCGCTCCCAGCGTTCCCGCGCCGACCGGTTCCGCCCCTTCCCGTTCCCGCCGTCCATCGGCGCCCCCTATTCCACCAGGAGCAGCTTCGCCCCCGACTCCACGACCTCCCCTTCCTTGACGAAGATCTCCTTGACCTTCCCTCCCAGCGCGGACTTCAGCTCGTTCTCCATCTTCATCGCCTCGACGACGATGACCCCCTGGTCCGCCCGGACCTCCTGGCCGACCGATACGAGGAGCTTCACGACCTTCCCCGGCATCGGGCAGGTGACCATCGCCTTGCCGGCGGCGCCCTTCCCCCCGGCCCGGATCATCGCCCGCCGCTGCTCGTTCATCATCGTGAACTTGTGGCAGTCGCCCTGGATCAGGACCTCGAACTCCTCCGACGGCAGCCGGGTCACGTCCACCTCGAACGACGCGTTGCGGTAGAGGATCGACCAGAGGGTTCCGGCCACCGGGTGCGCGTCGACCACGTGCTCCACCCCGTCGATCGACACCCGGTATCCCGCCCCGCCGACCTCCTCCACGGAGACCTTCACGTCCTTTTCCCCTACGGTCGCGATGTAGTTCATGCCCGCACCTACCCGATCTTCCGGATGCCGGGGCGCGTGGAGTATTTCCACATCGAGACGGGCCCGCCCGTCCCCCCGGGTTGCTGCGACACGGCCCGCTTGCGCTCCTCGGTGAACAGCTGGATCGCCGCCGTGAGGAGGGCGACCTCTTCGTTCTCGAGCTTCCGCGCCTCCTCCTCCTTGAAGAACACCTTGTCGATGAAGTCGGTGTCGAACTCTCCCGCGATGAAGTGGCGGTTGTTCATCACGCGGATGTGGAACGGGATGGTGGTCTTCACCCCGGTGACCACGTACTCGGCCAGCGCGCGCTTCATCCGGGCGATCGCCTCCGTCCGGTCCTTCCCCCACGCGACGAGCTTCGAGATGATCGGGTCGTAGTAGATCGGGATCTCGAACCCGGCGTACATCCCCGAGTCGTCCCGCACGCCGGGCCCGCCCGGGATCCGCAGCGACGTGACCGTGCCCGGGCACGGCATGAAGCCGCGTTCCGGGTCCTCGGCGTACACCCGGCACTCGATGGCGTGCCCCGTCTGCTTCACGTCCTCCTGCCGCACCCCGAGCTTCTCCCCCGCCGCCACGCGGATCTGCTCCTTCACGATGTCGACGCCGGTCACCATCTCGGTGATCGGGTGCTCCACCTGGAGTCGCGTGTTCATCGCGAGGAAGAAGAAGTTCCGCTTGC
>JACRNP010000150.1 GCA_016234845.1 Deltaproteobacteria bacterium
CATGATGGTGGTGGCGGTCGTGGGGGCGGCGACGGCGATCTTCTCGGCCACCATCGGCATCTGCCAGAACGACATCAAGCGGGTGCTGGCGTACTCGACCGTTTCGCAGCTCGGGTACATGTTCCTGGCGTGCGGCGTGGGGGCGTTCACCGCCGGGATCTTCCACCTGATGACCCACGCCTTCTTCAAGGCGCTCCTCTTCCTCGGCTCCGGCTCGGTGATCCACGCCCTCTCCGGCGAGCAGGACATGCGGAAGATGGGGGGCCTGAAGAAGTACATCCCGGTCACGTACGCGACCATGTTCGTCGCCACCCTCGCGATCGCGGGGATCCCCGGCCTCTCCGGCTTTTTCTCCAAGGACGAGATCCTTTGGCAGTCGTTCTCGTCGTCCCACGGCAGCCCGGTCCTCTGGGCGGCGGCGGCCGTGGCGGCCGGAATCACCGCGTTCTACATGTTCCGGCTGGTCTTTTTGACCTTCTACGGCGGCTCGCGGATGGACCCCGAGGTGGAAAAGCACGTCCACGAGTCCCCGTGGACGATGACGGTTCCCCTGTCGATCCTGGCGGTCCTCTCGGTGGCAGGCGGTTGGATCGGCATCCCGGCGGTGCTGGGCGGGAGCAACTATTTCGAGCACTGGCTGGCCCCGGTCTTCCACCCGGCCGCGGCCGCGGGCGCCCACGGCGCGGCGGCGGGGGCGGCGCACGGGGCGGAAGGAGCGGCCCACCACCCGGCGGCCCTGGAGATCGGGCTGATGGGGCTGTCGGTGGCGATCGCGCTGTGCGGGATCGGTCTCGCGTACTTCCTCTACCGCGTCCGGACCGAAAAGCCGGCCGAGATCATGAAGAGCTGGCCCAACCTCCACAAGCTCGTCTACAACAAGTATTACGTAGACGAATTCTACGAGTGGGCGGTCGTGCAAAGGATCGTCAACGGCTCCGTCTGGCTGTGGGAGATGTTCGACGCCCTGTTCATCGACGGCATCGTGAACGGCGTCGCCGACCTGACCCGAGCGGCGGGCGGCCGGGTGCGGCGGATCCAGGCCGGGGTCGTCGGAGGGTACGCCTTCTCGCTCCTGCTGGGCGCGGTCCTCATCGTCGGGTACATCCTCTTCCGGAGCCTCGGGTCATGACCGGCGTCCCGTTCCTCGACCAGCACCTGCTCTCCGTCCTCATCGGCCTCCCGCTGGTCGGCGCGGCGCTGCTCCTGTTCTTCCCGCGGGACGGCAAGCCCGCCATCCGCGCGTTCACGCTGGCGGTCACGCTTCTCGAGTTCCTCCTCTCCCTCCCCGTGGTGGCCCGGTTCGACAGCGGCACCGCGGCGATGCAGCTGGTGGAGCGGGCCCCGTGGCTGCCGCAGTACGGGATCGCGTACCAGGTGGGCGTGGACGGCATCTCGCTGTGGCTCCTGATGCTCACCACCTTCATCATGCCGATCGCGATCCTGTCGACCTGGGCCGCCGTCGAGAAGCACGTGAAGGAGTTCATGGTCTTCATGCTGGTCCTGGAAACCGCGATGGTCGGGGTGTTCGTGGCGACCGACCTGTTCCTCTTCTACATCTTCTGGGAGCTGGTCCTCATCCCGATGTACTTCCTGATCGGGGTGTGGGGCGGCGAACGGCGGATCTACGCGGCGATCAAGTTCTTCCTGTACACCTTCGTCGGGTCGGTCCTGATGCTGGTCGCGATCCTCGTCCTCTACTTCCACCACTACGCGGTCACCGGGAGCTACACCACCGACCTGCTGAAGCTGTACGAGCTCGCGATCCCGCTGAAGATGCAGTTCTGGCTCTTCGGGGCGTTCTTCCTCGCCTTCGCCTTCAAGGTGCCGATGTTCCCGTTCCACACGTGGCTTCCCGACGCGCACGTCGAGGCGCCCACCGCGGGATCCGTCATCCTGGCGGCCGTCCTCCTGAAAATGGGCACGTACGGGTTCATCCGCTTCGCGATGGCGCTCTTCCCGGCGGCGGCGGCCGACTGGACTCCGTACATCGCGGGGCTCGCGGTGGTCGGGATCCTCTACGGGGCGCTGGTGGCGATGGTCCAGAAGGACGTGAAGAAGCTGGTCGCCTACTCCTCGGTGTCGCACCTCGGTTTCGTGATGCTCGGCCTGTTCGCGTACAACCTGCAGGGGATCGAGGGCGCCATCCTCCAGATGGTCAACCACGGCGTCTCCACGGGGGCGCTCTTCCTCATCGTCGGGATCATCTACGAGCGCCGGCACACGCGCCTGATCTCCGAGTTCGGGGGGCTGGCCAAGGTCGTCCCGGTCTTCACCCTCTGCTTCATGGTCGTCACCCTCTCCTCGGTCGGGCTTCCGGGCACGAACGGGTTCGTGGGGGAGTTCCTGATCCTGCTGGGCGCGTTCAAGGCCCACAAGGTGCTGACGGTGGTCGCCGCCCTGGGCGTCATCTTCGCCGCGGTCTACATGCTCTGGATGTTCCAGCGGGTGATGTACGGGAAGGTCACCAACGACGAGAACCTGCGCCTCACCGACATGAACGCGCGGGAGGTCGCCTACATGCTCCCGCTGCTCCTGTTCGTCTTCTGGATCGGCGTCTACCCGCAGCCGTTCCTCCGCAGGATGGACGCCTCGGTCAACGCCTTCGTGGCGCGCGTCGAGGCGAAGAAACAGGCGGCGCTGGCCGGCTCCCCTCCGGGGGAAACGCTCCTCGTCCGCTACTTCGACGCGGGGAAGTGAGGGAAGGATGGCGCCGATTCCCGTCGACGGCCCCGCGTTGATCCAGGGGCTCTACAGCATCCTCCCCGAGCTGGTGGTGATCGGGACGGCCATCGTCGTCCTGCTCGCCGACCTGTTCCTGGCCGACGACCGCAAGAAGCTGCTGTGCGGCATCGGCATCGTGGGCGTGGCGCTTTCGATGTTCGCGGCCCTGTCGCTGGGGTCCGGCCGGATCGAGGGGTTCTCCGGGATGATCGTACACGACGGGATGGGGCTCTTCTTCACGCTGACCATCCTCGCCGCCGCGCTCCTGACGCTGCTGATGGCGACCGGCTACTCCGAGTGGGAAGGGACGCAGAAGGGGGAGTTCTTCGCCCTGCTGCTGATCTCGACCGCCGGCATGCTCTTCATGGCGAAGGGGACGGACCTCATGACCGTCTTCCTGGGCCTCGAAACGCTGTCGATCCCCATCTACTGCCTGGTCGGGTTCCACCGGGACCGGATGAAGTCGCTCGAGGGGGCGATCAAATATTTCCTCCTCGGAGCGTTCGCCTCCGGGTTCCTCCTCTACGGGATCGCCCTGCTGTACTCGGTGACCGGCACCACGAAGATCGCCTCGATCGCGGCCATGGTGCGGGACGCCCGCCTGTACGAAAGCCCGGTGTTCCTCGCCGGGATGGGGCTGCTCGTGGTCGGGTTCGGCTTCAAGGTGTCGCTGGCGCCGTTCCACATGTGGACGCCCGACGCGTACGAGGGGGCGCCCACCCTGGTGACCGCCTTCATGGCCGCCGCGGTGAAGGCCGCCGCGTTCGCCGCGCTGATCCGCGTGTCGCTTCTCACCTTCCCCGCGCTCTCCCCGGTGATGGCGAACGTGCTGTGGGCGCTGGCGTTCCTCACGATGTCGGTCGGGAACTTCTCCGCGCTGCTGCAGGACAACGTCAAGCGGATGCTCGCCTACTCGTCGATCGCCCACGCGGGGTACATCCTGGTGGGGCTGGTCGCCGGCGACGTCGCGGGCGGCCAGGCGGCCCTGTTCTACCTGCTGGTGTACGCCCTGATGAACCTGGGCGCCTTCGGCGTGATCATGCTCGTCGCGCAGGGGGAGGACGACGCGTACGACATCGGCAACTTCGCCGGGATCGGATTCCGGTACCCGGTCCTGGGCGCCCTCCTCACCCTGTTCCTGGTCTCGCTGGCCGGCATCCCGCCCACCGCCGGCTTCGTCGGCAAATTCTACCTGTTCAGCTCCGCGGTGAAGAACGGCTACGTCGGCCTCGCCGTCCTCGGCGTGCTGAACAGCGCCGTTTCGATCTACTACTACCTGCGGCTGGTCGTCTACATGTACATGATGCCGGCCCCGGGCGAGATCCCGGTTCCCCGTCCCCCGCGCACGGCGTTCTCCATCGCCCTGTGCGCCTCCGCGGCGGCGGTCCTGGTCCTCGGAATCGTCCCCCGCTCCATGCTCGAGTTCGCCGAACGGTCCATCCTCTCCCTGCTGATGTAACGGGGCGGCCCCTCCAGCGGTTCCGGCGGCGGGAGCCGCCAGCTATACCCCGTGCCCATGCCATCCAAGGCGCGTGGAGTAGTTCCACCACTCCTTTCGGGGAACCGATTTCCCGAGGTCCTCTTCGATCCGTACGGGGTCATTCGATGCGGTCCACCCGATGCGAAACGACACCCGTGCGACATGCGTGTCCACGTATAATGGGTTCCTTTCGCCGGGAAAGCGGGACCGGATCGATATCGACTCCGTTTGCGGAAAAGCCAGGCGATGACGTATGGTTTCATTATCCATCGGGTATCGAGGAGGAAACGGATGAAGAAAATCATCGCGATGTCCACGTTGATCCTGACCCTGCTGTCGGCCGGGGCGGCATTCGCCGAATTGACCCGGCTGGCGGATGACGTCTTCTCTTACGTCGGCGTCCAGGACGCCTCCGCCGCCCACAGCTTCGCCGCCAATGCCGGGATCGTCATCGGCCGCGACGGCGTCCTGGTGGTCGATACCCTGATCTCCGCGAAGGAGGGGGAGCGTTTCCTGGCCGACATCCGCAAGGTGACGGACAAGCCGATCCGGTACGTGGTGAACACCCACACTCACCTGGATCACGCGCTCGGCAACTGCGTGTTCGCCCGTCTCGGCGCTGCCGTGATCTCGCACGACGCCGACCGGGCATCCCTGGCGAAGAACGGCGCCGAGATCCTGAAGAACGCCGGTGCCTACGGCCTGAAGCCGGAAGACATGGCCGGCACCGCGATCGCGGTGCCGACGCTCTCCTTCAGCGAACGGCTCACCGTCGACCTGGGCGGAGTGGAGGTCCGGGTGATCCGCACCGCGTCCTCCCATACCCCGGGAAGCCTCGTGGTCCACGTCCCGTCCCGAAGGCTGCTCTTCGCCGGCGATATCCTGTTCACGGATTTCCATCCCTATATAGCGGACGGCGACCTGCCCGGCTGGACCGGGACCATCGATGCGTTGCTGGATATGGATGTGGAGCGGATCGTCCCTGGCCACGGCCCGCTTTCCACGAAGAAGGACCTGCGGGAGATGAAGGAGTACCTGCTGCTCTTCGACGCCAGGGCGCGGGAGCTTGCGGCCTCTTCGAAGGACGAAAAGGCCGTCGCCGCGCAGCTCCTGACCATCCTCCCAAAGCGCTCCCTGGCCGAATGGATGGTCGGTTACAACGTGAAGAGCCGGTATCTGGGGAAACCGTAAGGCCGTCATGGATCGGGACGCAAACCGCCGCCGGTGCGCCTGGACCGGCGGCGACCCGCTGTACCGGGCCTACCACGACCGGGAATGGGGAGTGCCGGTCCACGACGACCGGCTCCTGTTCGAGTTCCTGGTCCTGGAGGGAGCCCAGGCCGGACTCTCTTGGCTCACGATCCTGAAAAAACGGGAGGCGTACCGCGCCGCCTTCTCCGGCTTCGACCCTGAAACGGTGGCCGGTTTCGGCCGTGCGAAGGTGGCGGAGCTCCTGGCCGATCCCGGCATCGTGCGCAACCGTCTGAAGGTGGAATCCGCCGTCGCCAACGCGCGCTCCTTTCTGGAAGTGCAGGAGGAGTTCGGATCCTTCGACGCCTACCAGTGGCGCTTCGTGGACGGCAGGCCGATCCGGAACGCGTGGAGGAGCATGGCGGAAGTGCCCTCCAGCACGCCCGTGTCTGACGCGATGAGCCGCGACCTGAAGCAACGCGGATTCCGTTTCGTGGGCAGCACCATCTGCTACGCTCACATGCAGGCGGTGGGCATGGTGAACGATCACATCGTGGATTGTTTCCGATGGCGGGAGGTCTCCCGGCCCGGGAGCGGGAAGAGACGCGATACGCGGCGCTGAGCAGCGAAAGTGACCACATTCATGCTATCCTGTGGCCACATCGGGTTTCTTGCCCGTGCGGGGACAGGGAGGGCGCGATGATCGCCGTCGGAGTCCGGGAATTGAAGGCCCGGCTGAGCAGCTACATAGGAATCGCCCGGGGCGGAGAAGAGGTCGTGGTGACGGCGCGCGGGCGGGAGGTGGCGGTTCTCGTTCCGATCACCAAGGAGCGGCTTGCCCTCAGGCGCCTTTCGGACGGCGGGGAGGCCCGGATGCCCCGGGGGAAACCGAAGGGCGCGCGCGGCGTGAAGGTGAAGGGGAGGCCGCTGGCCGAGACGGTGCTCGCGAGCCGCCGGTGATCCTGTTTCTCGACACCAGCGCGCTGGTGAAACTGTACGTCGAGGAGCCCCATTCGGGCGCCGTCAGGGAGTGGGTCGACGAGGCGGAGGTCGTCGCCGTCTGCCGGGTGGCGTATCCCGAGGCGATTTCCGCCTTGATCCGGAGGATGCGCGCGGGCGATCTTCCGAAGACCGGGTACGGGGTCGTCTTCCGGGCGTTGCGGCGGGACTGGGACCGGCTCGCCGTCGTCGATTTCCGGGAGGTCGAAGCGGGGCGGCTGGCCGCGAAATACGGGCTTCGGGGGTCCGACGCGATCCACCTTTCCTCGGCGATGACGATCGCTTCCGCCCCGGCCGGGCCGGACGTTCGTTTCTCCTCGTTCGATGCCGCCCTCAACCGCGCCGCGGCCGGCGAACGGCTGCAGCTCCTCGCCCCTGCCGGAACGGCCAGGTGAACTGCCCCTTCTGCAGGATCTCATCGATGCGGTCCGTCCCTTCGGCGGCGGGGGTGGAGATCGACCGGTGCCTTTCGTGCGGGACCGCGTGGTTCGACTTCGGGGAGATCCGGGAGCTGACGGAGGGCCGGTTCGCCGAAACGGAGAAGGCGGCCCCGGACGTCGCCGCGCCCGGGGGCTCCGGCTCCGCCCCGCGGGACCGGTTGTCGCGAGCTTGGAGGGAAGCCAAGGCGCTCTCCTGTCCGAAATGCTCCTCCGGCCTCTACGCCGCCGACTTCCAGTCCACAGGGATACCGGTCTTCCGTTGCGCGGGATGCGGGGGGATCCTCGTCCCGCGCAGCTCCGTCGGCGACCTTTCGGCGAAGATGCGGTTCCATCGCGACCACGCTTCGCTGTACCAGGCGCTCGGCGAGTCGCTGGCCGGCGAGGTCCGCGGGCGGCTCGACCGGGAAATGGGTCCCGACCTCGGCGCGAACGCGCCGGGGGAGGTTCCGACGCCCGTCCTGCCGGTCCTGGTTCCGCTGCGCGACGATGCCCCCTCTTCCGGCGCGCTTCCGCTGTCGACGCTGGTGCTCCTCGGGTTGACGATCGCCCTCCATTTCCTCTCGACGATCGGCGCGGGCGGCCTGGGAGAGATGCCTTCCCGGGTCGCGTTGCCGTCCGGGGCCGGTTTCGGCGGGATGCCGAAGTTCGTCCTGTGGCTCGCTCCGTTCTTCCACGGCGGGGTGGTGCCTCTGGGAGCGGGGTGCCTCTTCCTCTTCGTCCTGGGCGACAACGTGGAGGATCGAATGGGGAGCGTGAAGTTCCTGCTCTTCTACCTGTTCTGCGGGGCGGTCGCCGGAGCCGCGCACGTCCTGTGGGGAACGGCGGGGGCGCCCGCCGCGCTCGGATCGGCCGGGGCGGTCGCCGGGGTGCTCGGGGCGTACCTCGTCTTCTTCCCCGACGTCCCGATCTCGATGTACGGGATGGGGAAGGTCGTAGCGGTGCCGGCGTACCTCTTCGCCTGCGCATGGGTGGTCGCGGTGTTCCTCTGGGGGTGGGGGCCGGGTCCGCTGTCCGACCTTCTGAACCCGTCTCCTTACACGCTTCCGGGCCATCTCGCCGGATTCGCGGCGGGTGCGGGTGCGGCGGTTCTCTGTCGGTCCTTCGAATAATTATATTTTCGGGTTGAATTTCTTCCAGATTTCCGTTTCCCCCGTTCTCTTCCGAAAAACGGTCCGCACTCGCAACGCAACGTTTTTCCAATGGAAATAAACGATCCGAAGCTTCCATCTCATGGCGGCACGCCAATTGCTGTCCCCGCTGACCGTGCGAGCGGTATCAGGCCAAACGCCACGAAGGAGGCATTCATCATGAGCGGGAAGTTCCTGTCCCGTCGGGATTTCATCCGGCTGTCATCGCTTGCCCTCGGTGCCGGGTACCTTGGCGCGAACGCCGCGAAATCGGCGGCCGGGATGATGGGCGGCGGGGGCGGCATGGGCGGCGGGGGCGGAATGGGAGGCGGGACGAGCGTGATCGATCCTCCCCCGGGCGCGCTGTTCCGGGACCCCCCCGTGGCGTGGAACAAGTCCGGCGTGGCGGGGATCGTCGAGGTGGACCTGGAGGCGGGGGTCACCCCCGTCATGGTCAACGGAACGGCCGCGAACCTTCTCACCTACAACGGCGGTTTCCCGGGGCCGACCATCCGGGTGAAGAACAGCGACGTGCTGCGGATCAACCTCACGAACTCGCTGTCCAAGCTCGGGACGAACATCCTCGGCCACGATCGCGACATCACCAACCTCCACACCCACGGCCTGCACGTCTCCCCCGAGGGGAACTCGGACAACGTGATGCGGATGCTCATGTCGGGCGAATCGTTCGCCTACGAGTACGATTTGTCGAAGCAGGCTGCGGGCACGCTCAATTTCTACCACCCCCACATCCACGGCTCTGTGGCCGAGCAGTACTGGGGCGGCCTCGCCGGCGCCCTGATCGTGGAGGACGATCTGCCCGTCCTGTCCGACTTCGAGACGCACGTCATGGTCCTCAAGGACATCGCCCTGTCGGGCGCCGACCCGGCGCCGTACGCCTCGACGATGGATTTCATGCACGGCAAGGAAGGGAACACCGTCATGGTGAACGGCCAGGTGAACCCGGTCCTACCCGTCCGTCCCGGCCAGGTCCAGCGATGGAGGATCCTGAACGCGAGCAACGCCCGGTTCTACATGCTGTCGCTCGAAGGGCACACGCTGTCCGTGGTGGGGACCGAAGGCGGCCTGCTCGACAAGCCGTACTCCGTCCCGCGGCTTCTCCTGTCCCCGGGCGAGCGGGTGGAGATCCTCGTCAAGGCGAGCTCGAAGTCGGGGAGCTACCGCCTCCTCTCGCTCCCGTACAACCGCGGGGGAGGAAGCATGGGGCAGCAGGTGACGCTCCTGACCCTCTCCTGCAAAGGGACCCGCACATCCGACGCGATCCCGTCCACGATCGACCCGGACGCCGTCCGGGTCGCGGGGGACCCCGTCGCGACGAGAACCCTTTCCTTGAGCATGGGGCAGGGGAAGGGATACATCAACGGGATCTCCTTCGCCGGGATGGAGAGCACTTTCGAGATCCACTCGATGCTCGGCACGTGGGAGATCTGGCGGGTCGTCAACCAGAGCATGATGGACCACCCGTTCCACCAGCACGTGAACCCGTGCCAGGTCCTCTCGATCAGCGGAGGAGACGCGGGCTACGCATCGCTCTACACGAACGCTCCGGCATGGAAGGACGTCGTCCTCATCCCGAAGATGGGAAGCGCGACGCTGCTCGTGCCGGTCATGGATTACGGCGGGATGTCCATGTTCCACTGCCACATCGTGGAGCACGAGGACATCGGGATGATGGGGCTCTGGCACATCATGTAGGCAGGAAGCTTCCTGCAAGGAGGGATGGTCATGAAAACGTGGGGAATTGGCGTTACCGTGTTACTGCTCGCGGCGGTCGGCGCCGGGATCGGCTTCGCGGCGTGCCCGCCGGGCCAGATCGAAGCCGGTGGGGTATGCGTCTGTCCTGCCGGACAAGTCGAGGCGCAGCCCGGGGTGTGCATCATCGACGGGGCGGCGGTTCCGAAGTACGTGAATCCGCTGGTCATTCCGCCGGTGATGCCGAGGGCGGGATTCCGCTGGGATCCGAAGGCGCGAAAATTCGTGGACTATTACGAGATCGAGGTGACGCAGTTCGAGCAGCAGATCCTTCCGGCGAGCGTCGCGGGGCCGACGACCGTCTGGAGCTACAGCGCCGTCGGCAAGCCCCAGACGAAGAACTACCCCGCCTTCACCATCGAGGCGTGGAAGAACGTTCCGACGCGCGTCAAGTGGATCAACAACCTGAAGGACCCGGTCACCGGCAAATTCCTTCCGCACCTGCTGCCGGTGGACCAGACGCTGCACTGGGCGAACCCGCCGCAGGATTGCCGCCCGCATATGATGGGGAACGACATGATGAGCATGGCGGGAACCGATTGCGAGGGGAACAGCGGGGAGGCATACAAGGGGCCGGTTCCCCTGATCACGCACGTGCACGGCGCGCACGTCGGTCCCGAGAGCGACGGGTACCCCGAGGCGTGGTGGCTGCCCGCGGCGACCGACATTCCCGCCGAATATGCCACCCAGGGATCGAACTACAGCGACTACCTGGGCGGCTCCGGCAAGGGGAAAGGTTTCGCCGTGTTCCAGTACCCCAACGACCAGCCGGCCGCCACGCTCTGGTACCACGACCACTCCCTCGGCATGACCCGCACCAACGTCTACGCGGGGCCGGCGGGGTTCTACCTGCTCCGTGACCTCCAGGAAGCGAAGCTCAACCTCCCGGGACCCGCGCCCCTTCCGGGCTCGGCGCTGGTCCCGTTCCTGAATCCGAACGATCCGAACATTTCGAAGTATCTGGCGCCCCGCGAGATCCCGATCGTCATTCAGGACCGGTCGTTCCAGCCGAACGGCGCCCTCTTCTACCCGGACAACCGGGACTTCTTCGAGGGGCTCGCGCCGGGAACGCTCGCCGGGTTCGGGGTGAATTTCGCCCCGGTCTCGGACGTGGCCCCCATCTGGAACCCGGAGGCGTTCTTCAACACCATGGTGGTGAACGGCCGGACGTGGCCCTTCCTGAACGTGGAGCCGCGCAAGTACCGGTTCCGCTTCCTGAACGGGTGCAACTCCCGGTTCCTGATCCTGCAGTTGCGCGATGTCGTTGGAGCGGATCCGTCCGACCCGGCCAACTGGTCGACGGTATCGACCCCGCCTCCGTTCCGGCAGATCGGCTCCGACCAGGGTCTCCTGAGCGGCTCCCCCGCGGTGCAGAGCCAGCTTCTGATGGGGTTGGCGGAGCGGTCGGACGTCATCGTCGACTTCTCGGGCTACGCGCCCGGGTCCAGGATCGTCCTGACCAACGTCGGGCCGGACGAGCCGTTCGGCGGCGGGCTCCCCGGCGTCGCGTTCGCCCCGGCGAACCCGGCCACGACCGGACAGGTGATGGTGTTCAACGTCGTCCCGCTCCGGCTGCGGGACGTGAGCGCCTCGCCGGCGACCTTGCCGGTCCGGTCTCCGATCGTCGCTGCCGCGCCGACGCGGAAGGTCTCCCTCAACGAGGCGATGTCCATGTCGGAGACGGTTTGCTTCGACGACACGACCGGGGCGATCGTCGGCCCGGTGGCGGGCGTGTGCCCCGACGGATCGACTGCGGGGGAATTCGGCCCGACGGCGGCCCTGCTGGGCACGGTAAACGCGGACGGCACGGGGAATCCGCTCCGTTGGTCGGCTCCCATCACAGAGAACCCTCCGCTCGGCGCGACCGAGACCTGGGAGATCCACAACAACACCGTGGACGCCCACCCGATCCACCTGCACCTCGTCCATTTCCGCGTGGTAAACCGCGAAGTGCTCGACCCGACGGTATCCCCGCACGGCGGCAACGCCGGCGATACATACCCCCCTGAATCCTGGGAGACGGGCGGAAAGGACACGGTCATCGCCTACCCGGGCGAGATCACGCGGGTCCAGTCCACCTTCGACATCCCGGGGCTGTACGTATGGCACTGCCACATCGTCGAGCACGAGGACAACGAGATGATGCGGCCGTACTGCGTCGGCGACATGGCGAACTGCGACATTTAGGGATAAAATCCCCTGAACGGGAAAGGGCCGCCCCCGGGCGGCCCTTTCCGCGACCGGAGGGCGAACGGACATGATGGTGGTCATCACAAGGGCGATTCTCGTCGTGGCGTTCCTGTCCGGCGTCTGCCTTGCGGGCGAAAAGCCGGAGTCGATGGACGAGAAGGGGAGGATCAACTACAGCATCGGCTACCAGATCGGCGGAGACTTCAAGCGGCAGGGAATCGAACTCGCCCCGGACCTCCTCGTGCAGGGGATCCGGGACGCCGCGGGCGGAGCGGAGCCCCGGATGCCCGCGCAGGAGATGCGGAAGACGCTGGTGGAGCTCAAAAAGAAGGTCGAGGCCGACGAGCGGATGCGGCGGAGGGAGAAAGCCGGGAAGCACCGGGCGGAAGGGGAGGCGTTCCTCGCCGCGAACGGGAAAAAAGAAGGGGTGACGATCCTCCCGAGCGGGCTGCAATACAAGGTGCTCGCGGCGGGAAAGGGAAAGTCGCCCGGTCCGTCCGACAACGTGACGGTCCATTACCGCGGGAACCTCGTCGACGGGACCGAATTCGACAGCTCACACCAGCGGAACGCGCCGGCCACGTTCGGGATCGACCGCGTCATCGCCGGGTGGAAGGAGGCCCTTCCGATGATGAAGGAGGGCGCGAAGTGGCAGCTGTTCGTCCCGTCGAAGCTCGGCTACGGCGAGCAGGGGAGCGGGTCGAAGATCCCCCCCAACAGCGTCCTGATTTTCGAAGTAGAGCTGATCTCGGTCGGGACCGGGAAGTAGCGGCTTCTACTTCCCTTTCCGCAGCACCCGCCTGTCGCCCACGCGCAGGGTGACCTTCTGTGCGTCGAAATGCTCCAGGAGCGGGATCAGGTATTTCCGGGAGAGGCCGCCCGACACCTCCTTGAACTCCGGGACGGAGATCTCCCCGCGCGCCGCGATGAACGCCACGAGCTTTTCCTGGATGCCGCGCAGGGCCGCCGCGTCGAACAGAAGCTCCTTCACCCGGACCACTTCCCCCGCCCGGGCAAGGCCGTCCACGACCTTGTCCACCGCCCGGGGATCGCGGGTGATCGTCCCGACCGCGTCGAGCAGCTCCGTGCGGGTGGGGGCGGACGTGCCGGCGGCCCGGACGAATTCCGCGATCTTCCGGGCCAGCGGCGAGGCGAGCTCCACCGCCTTCGGCTTCCGCGCGGGGAGGAAGTAGAGATCGCCCTGGCGGGAGATCGCCGGGCTTCGCGAAAGGGCGAGGGCGAGGAAGGCGGGGTCGGGTGGTGCCGGAAAGAGCGCCGCCACCTCCTCCCGCGGGAACCCGTCCCGTTCGGGGGCGCGGTCGTGCAGATCGGACAGCGCCTTCGCCCCGGCCGCCGCCGCCGCGTCGATCGCGGAACGGTGCCACGCCTTTCCTCCGCCCGGCGCCTCGACGAGGATCCCGGCCGCCGCCTGGGCGGCGAACGTCGCCGACACGCTCTCCGTGCCGGTTCCGACGACGACGGCCACGGATAAAGGGGACGACCCCGCCGCTCCGGCATCCTCCACCGCGGCGAGAATCCGCTCCGCCGTGTCCCCGGAGCGGAGCCGGGGGAGGACCGACGGAACCGTCTTTCCCGCTCCTCTTCTGGCCGGAGGGCGCGGGTGCAGCACGGTGCCGCCCCCGAAGGTGTACCCGAAGTTCGCCAGCGGGGAGAAGCCGCGCAGGATGAACCGGTCGCCCCCGGAGAGAACCGTCTCTTCGGAGAGGACCACCTTGCCGTACCCGGTGCCGCCCGGAGGGATCTCCGGCGCGCCGTAGAGGAGGATCCGCCCGACGCAGGAGAAGGTCCCCGCGTGGAACGACACCTGGGCCCGCTGCCGGAGCGGGCGCTGGGCGAGCGGCAGGTATTCGAGGAAGACCTCCGCCGATTTCGTGGGAGAGAAAGATCCGGGTCGGCACAGGACGGAACCCCGGGGCGCGGTCTCCTTTTCGACCCCCTGCAGGTTGACCGCCGTCCGGGTGCCGGCGGAGGAGCGGTGCACCGGGCCTCCGTGGACCTGCAGCCCGCGCACCTTCGCCACCCCCCCCCCGGGAAGAACCGCCACCTCCTCCCCCACCGAAACGGTGCCGCCGATCACCGTCCCCGTGACGACCGTTCCGAACCCCTTCATCGAGAAGGACCGGTCCACCGGCAGGCGAAACAGGTGCGAAGGGTCTCTCCCGGCGACCCCCGCGGCGACCGCGTCCACGGCCGCGACCAGTGCCTGCAATCCCTCCCCGGTGGCGGCGGATACCCGCAGGATCGGAGCTCCTTCGAGGAACGTTCCCCGGACGAGCGCGCGGATCTCCTCCTCCTGGAGCTCCATCCAGTCGGCGTCCGCCTTGTCGCACTTGTTCATTGCGATCACGCCGCGCGGCACGGAAAGCAGGCGGCAGATGTCGAGGTGCTCCCGCGTCTGCGGCATCACCCCCTCGTCCGCGGCGACGACGAGCAGGACGATGTCGATCCCGGCGGCGCCGGCCACCATCGTCCGGACGAACCGCTCGTGCCCGGGGACGTCCACGATCCCGGCGAGCGCGCCGGACGGAAGGTCGAGGTGCGCGAATCCGAGCTCGATCGTGATCCCCCGCTCCTTCTCCTCCTTCAGCCGGTCCGGGTCCGTCCCCGTGAGGGCGCGCACGAGGGAGCTCTTCCCGTGGTCGATGTGACCCGCCGTCCCGACGATCACCGTTTTCCGCATGGTGGATGTATCTTACCGGATTCGCGGGGATGCGGTAAAATCCGTGAAATGGGCGCTTACCCGCACCAGGAGCCGATCTTCGGATTCACCGGTCCGGTGGCCCGCGGCGTCGCGGTGGGTATCCTGATGGTCGCGATCACGGTGGCCCTCCTTTCCCTCCCCGAACAGTCCGAGCAGTGGATCCGCTCCCGGGAGATGGTCCGCAAGCTCTACCTCTTCCCGATCCTCCTGTGCGCGTCGTGGTTCGGCGGCGCAGGGGCCGCGCTGTCCACGGTGGGGGCGACCGCCGTCTGCGCCGGGCTGGCGGGAAGCTCCTGGCCTTCCGAGGTGTCCGGACAGGTCGCGCGGATCGGGGAGGTCGGCGTCTTCTGGCTGGTGGGCGCGCTGGCGGCGAGCTTCTTCGAGCAGCAGAAGCGGTTCATCCGGGACATCGAGACGGCCAACGACAACACGCTCCTGGCCCTCGCCTCCGCGCTGGATATCCGCGAGCACAGCACCGGGGTGCACTCCCAGCGCGTCGCGGACTACACGCTCCGGCTCGCGAAGGAGATGCGGATCACGTCGCGGGAGGAGCTGGACGTCATCTGGCGCGGGGCGCTGCTGCACGACATGGGGAAGATCGGCATTCCCGACAACATCCTCCTCAAGCCCGGACCGTTGACCGAGGAGGAGTGGAAGGTGATGCGGACGCACCCCGAGGTGGGGAGCCGGATGCTCCGGAAGATCGACTTCCTGAGGAAATCGTCGGCGATCGTCCTGTCCCACCACGAACGGTTCGACGGCAAGGGATACCCCCGGGGGCTCCAGGGTTCCCACATTCCGCTGGGGGCGCGCCTCTTCGCGGTCATCGACGTGTACGACGCGCTCACCACGGACCGGGTGTACCACACCGGGCGTACCCACGCGGAGGCGCTGGAAAACATCACGGACGGCGCCGGGAGCCGGTTCGATCCGGAAGTGGTCGCCGCGTTCCGGAAGATCCCGTTCGACGAGCTCCGGGAGATCGCGAGGAACAACGAGACCCCGCTGCTCCTTTCCCCCGCGTCGACCCCCTCCATGCGGGAGGCGGCGTCGGCCGTCCTTTCGCCGCAGCCGTGACCACCGGGGATCTCCCCGGGGAAGACCTTCCCCACCCCGTACCGATCGAGGAGTGCATCGACCTCCACCCGTTCGCGCCCGGCGATGTCGTTTCGGTCGTGGAGGAGTATCTGGCGGCGGCGGCCTCGAGGGGATTCCGGGAAGTGCGGTTGATCCACGGGAAGGGGAAGGGCGTCCAGAGGGGTGCCGTGCGAGCCGCGCTCTCCCGCCACCCGCTCGTCGAATCGTTCGCGGACGCTCCCGCGGACTCCGGGGGGTGGGGGGCGACGCGGGTGATCCTGCGGGGCTGAAGCGGGGTATCCGGACCCGGACTACTTCTTGAGCGCGATGTCGATCCGGTTCACGCTCTTTACGGCCGCGCGGTCCTTCTTCACCCGTTCGTCGCCCTTCAGGGACCGTCGTAGCAGCGACAGCGCCGCCGCGTGCATCGGGGTATCGGGCTTGTCGGTGATCCGGTACGCGATCCACAGGCCGTCCCGCTGGGAGTCGACCAGGCCGGCCTCGGAGAGCGTCTTCAGGTGGTGGGACACGTTGGGTTGCGACCCCTTGAGCACGTACTGGATTTCGCACACGCACAGGGGCCTCGCCTCGAGCATCTTGAGGATCCGCAGGCGGGTCTCGTCGGAGAGCGCCTTGAACAGCTTCGATGTTTTCTTCAATGCGAATATACCTCCAGGGAACAGGGTACCTTTCGGATCCTTCGGGGGTCAAGTGGATGTGTGAGGATTCCCAGCGGATCTCGCGGAGGGAACCCTCCGGAGAACGGGGAGGTTCGCGGTGATATGATGTCCAACAGCCGGGAATCCCGACGGCAAGGAGACCGCATGGCGTTTCGCGACCTAAGGGAATACATGGCCGCCCTCGAGGCGCGCGGCGATCTAAAGGAGATCCGGGCGGAGGTGTCGGCGGAGCTCGAAGCGGCGGAAATCGCCGACCGGGCGGTGAAATCGGGAGGTCCGGCGCTGTTGTTCAAGAACGTTGCCGGGACGTCGGTCCCGCTGGCGATGAACCTCTTCGGCACGATGGAGAGAATGTGCTTTTCCCTGGGCGTAGACCGCCTGGACGACATCGCGGCGAGGGTCCGGGAGGTGATCGAGCCGGAGATCCCCACCAACTTCCTCGAGAAGCTGAAGATGCTCCCCAAGCTCGCCCGCCTCGCGGACTTCGTACCGAAGGTCGTCTCCTCGGGCCCGTGCCAGGAGGTCGTGGAGAAGGCGAATCCGTCCCTCGCGTTCCTGCCCGTCGTGAAGACATGGCCGGACGACGGCGGCCCGTTCATCACGCTGCCGCTGGTGTTCACGAAGGACCCGGTCACCGGTCGCCGCAACGTCGGGATGTACCGGATGCACGTCTACGACGAGCGGACGACCGGTATGCACTGGCACGTCCACAAGGGGGGGGCCCA
The DNA here is from genome assembly GCA_016234845.1 of Deltaproteobacteria bacterium. Classification (NCBI taxonomy): domain Bacteria; kingdom Pseudomonadati; phylum Myxococcota; class Myxococcia; species Deltaproteobacteria bacterium. The sequence continues at coordinate 17,126 of JACRNP010000150.1, forward strand.
GCACTACCGCGGTTTCCGGAAGAAGCGGGAGCGGATGCCCGTGGCGGTCGCGCTGGGGGGCGATCCGGCCACCATCTACGCCGCCTCCGCGCCGCTGCCCGAGGACATGGACGAGATGATGTTCTCCGGATTCCTCCGGAAGGAGCCGGTGGAGCTGGTCCGGTGCGTGACGTCCGACATCGAGGTGCCGGCGCACGCCGAGGTGATCCTGGAGGGGTACGTCGACCCCGACGAGCTGCGAACGGAAGGGCCGTTCGGCGACCACACCGGCTACTACTCCCTGGCGGACGAGTACCCGGTCTTCCACCTGACTTGCGTCACCCGGCGGGAGGAGCCGATCTACCCGGCGACGATCGTCGGGAAGCCGCCCATGGAGGACGTCTTCCTGGGGAAGGCGACGGAGCGGATCTTCCTCCCGCTGCTGCAGAAGATCGTCCCCGAGGTCGCGGACATGAACCTCCCCGTCGAGGGGATCTTCCACAACTTCGCGTTCTTCTCGATCGACAAGCGGTACCCCGGCCACGCGAGGAAGGTGATGAGCGCGGTCTGGGGACTGGGGCTTCTGATGTTCACCAAGTTCGTGGTGGTGTTCGACTCCGACGTGAACATCCAGGACCTGTCCGAGGTCCTGTGGCGGATCGGCAACAACGTGGACCCGAAGCGGGACACGATGGTCGTGGAGGGGCCCGTGGACGCCCTCGAGCACGCCTCCCCGATCCCGCACTACGGGTCGAAGATGGGGATCGACGCAACGCGGAAATGGGCCGCGGAAGGGTTCGCCCGCGAGTGGCCGGAGGACATCGTCATGCCGAGGGAGGTCGCGGACCGGGTCACCCGCCGGTGGAAGGAGTACGGCCTCTGAGCGTGCTCCGCCGCATCGGCGTGTACCTCGAGATGGTGAAGGTGGCGCACACCGTCTTCGCGCTCCCGTTCGCCCTCACCGGGATGTTTCTCGCGTCCGGAGAGCTGGGGACGCGCGGGGCGGTGCCGCCCGCCCGCACCGTCTTCTACATCGTCCTTGCGATGGTGGGGGCCCGCAGCGCCGCGATGGGGTTCAACCGGCTGGTCGACGCGGACATCGATGCGAGAAACCCCCGCACGATGGGGCGCGCGATCCCCGCGGGGCAGGTGAGCCGCCCGATGGCGAGCGTGTTCATCCTGATGTCCGTCCTCCTGCTCGAGCTGTCCGCGGCGAAGCTGAACCCCCTCTGCCTGAAGCTGTCTCCCGTGCTTCTCCTGCTGCTCTTTTCGTATTCGTACATGAAGCGGTTCACCTGGGCGTCCCACCTGGTCCTGGGGGCCTGCCTCGGCGCGGCGCCTCTGGCCGCGTGGATCGCGGTGACCGGGGAGGCCGATCCGAGGATCCTGTCGATCTGCTTCGCCGTCCTGTTCTGGGTGGCGGGGTTCGACGTCCTGTACGCGCTGCAGGACATCGAGTTCGACCGCCGCGAGGGGCTCCATTCCATCCCCCGGAGCCTGGGAGTGGGCCCGTCCCTTTGGGTGGCGCGGACGTTCCACTTGGCGATGGCGGCGCTCCTCCTGCTGGGGTATCATCTGTTCGATATGGGCGGCTGGTACCTGGCCGGGCTGGCCCTGTGCTCCGGCGTGCTGGCGTACGAGCACGCGATCGTCCGGGCGGACGACCTCTCGCGGCTGAACGTGGCGTTCTTCAACCTCAACGGGGTCGTGAGCATCGCGTTTTGCCTGTTCACCTACATAGACCTCCTTCTCCGGGGCCGCCCTTGAGGGTCCTTCTCGCGATTTCGGGGGCCAGCGGCGCCGTCTACGGCATCCGTTGCGCATCGCTGCTGCTCGCCCGGGACGTCGACCTGCATGTGCTGGTGACCCCCACCGCGTGGGGGATTCTCGCCTCCGAGGTCGGAAACGGGAAGGCGCCCGCCTCCCTCGCGGCGAGGGAACGGTGGCTCGCCCGCCGGATTTCCGCCGCCCGCCCGTTCCGCCTGTACGCGGACGATGATTTCCGGATACCGTTCGCCTCCGGGTCGAACCCTCCCGACGCGATGATCGTCGCCCCCTGCTCCATGGGGACGCTCGCGCGGATCGCCAACGGGATCTCGTCGTCGGTCCTCACCCGGTGCGCGGACGTGGTCCTCAAGGAACGCAAGCCCCTGGTGCTCGTGGCCCGGGAAACGCCGCTCTCCGTGATCCATCTGGAAAACATGCTTCGGCTCGCCCGCGCGGGGGCGGACATCCTCCCGGCGTGTCCCGGCTTCTACCATCGGCCGGCAAGGGTGTCCGAACTGGTGGACTTCGTCGCTTCGCGGGCGCTCTCCCGCGTCGGGATCGAAGCCGGCGTCCTCCCCCGATGGGGGGAGGGGCGTTGAAGACAAGGGAGGATGGTCCGATGAAGAAAGTACTGGTGGTGGACGACGAGGAAAGCATCCGCGAACTGTACCGGGCGGAGCTCTCCGATGAAGGGTACAAGGTGGCGCTCGCCGCGAACGGTGCGGAGGCGCTCGGCCTCCTCGATTCCTTCCTGCCCGACCTGGTCACCCTCGACGTCAAGATGCCGGGGGTGGACGGCATCGAGGTCCTCCGGCGGATCCGGGTGAAGAACCCGACGATCCCGGTGGTGCTCCTGACCGCCTTCGGGGAGTTCCGGCAGGACTTCAACACGTGGGCGTCCGACGCCTACGTGGTCAAGTCCCACGATTCGACCGAGCTCAAGGAAACGGTGCGGAAGCTGCTGGGGGACGGATGAGCTCCTTCTCGTTTCTCCTCGAGGCGCTCCGCGGGGGCAGGAAGCGCCATGGCGGCACGAGGGACATTTCGCTCGCGGCGGCGCTGACCTCCGGGCTGTACGAGGTGTCGCAGGCGCTCAGCACGCCGGCCGGGGATCTCCAGCGCGGCTTCGACCTCATCACCTCCGCGGCCGCGTCCATCCTCCGCGTCGAGCGGTGCGTGCTGCTGCTTTCGGAGCCGGGGGTGGAGCACCTGGTCGTCCGGTCGATGGCCGGGATCCCCCGGGGAAGGCAGTTCGAGAAGTACCGCCAGGAGATCTTCCGGATGGTCGTCCACCCGGTCCTCTCTTCCGGGGAGGGGCTCATCGTATCGGAGGGGCGTCCCGGAACCGACCGGAGCCTGCTGCGGCTGATGCGGCGACTCGACGTGAAGGGGTTCCTGGCCGCGCCGGTGAAAAGCCCCACGGCGGCGATCGGCCTGATGGCGGCGGCGACCCCCCTGGACGGGAGGGATCTCGTCGACGCGGACCTGAAACTCCTGTCCGTGATGGCGAACTTCGCCGCGATCGCGCTCGAGAACGCCGCGCTCGTCTCCCGCCTGGACAAGAAGGCGAGGAAGCTCACGGCGATCTTCGAGATCAGCAAGGCGCTGAACGAGGAGACCGACTCCGCCGTCCTCTTCCAGCTGATCGTCGATCGGGCCACGGAGCTGATGGGCGCCTCCTCCGGGTCGATCATCCGGCTGGACCCGTCTTCCGGCACCCTGTTCATCGAGGCGGAGCGGGGGTTGGGCGATTCGGTAAAGAGCGGGGTCCGGCTGCGTCTCGGGGAAGGGATCACCGGCTGGGTCGCCCGCGAGGGGGTGCCGCTGCTGGTGCCCGACGTGCGGATCGACTCCCGCTACGTCGAGGCGAGCCCGAAGGTGATGTCCGAGATGGCGGTGCCGGTCAAGTGGGGAGCCGAGGTGATGGGGGTGATCAACCTCGACCACCACCAGGTGGGCGGCTTCACGGAGGAGGACCTGGAGCTGCTGACCGCGTTCGGGAACGTCGCGGCGGTGGCGGTCCGGAACGCCGGCCGCCTCCGAGGCTGGACGAAGGCGGAGTAACCTCCCCTTACCGCTTCCGCCCGGCGTTTTCGTACTTCTTGGGCCGGTGGCACGCCGGGGCGCACGCCCCCCCCCGATCCGACATTTCGAGCTTCACTTCGGGAAAAATCGACACCTTCCCGGTTTCCGGGTCGACGCGGTGGCACGTCGGGCAGTTGGTCCCGTGGGGCTGGCGGTAGACGTGAAGGCTGTGGAGGTTCTTCCCCAAAACGGTGTCCCGGAAGTTCGTCTCCACGTTGAAATCCTCGTCCTCGATCACCGACTTCGCCGGGTGACAGCGGAAGCAGGGGGCGTATTTCGCGGGGAGGTAGAGGAGTTCCCGGTCGGGGGGAAGGAGGCGGAACGACTCGCGGTGGTCCACCCCCGCGCCGTGGGACGAAGCGTGCGAAAGAAACAGGACGAGGACGGGGAGCAGGGGGCGGGAGAGGATTCGGAGAAGTGGCAAAAGTGTATACCCTTTTTTTCCCTGGTAAGAAATAATACGTCGAAGGCGGTTTCCAACGCAACCCGGGGGTGCCGTGTCCAGATCCGTCCTGATCGCCCGCCCGGTGTGGCCCGTCCTTTCCCGACTGGGTGAGGAGCTTCGCACCCGGGGATTCCCGGTGGTGTTTTCCTCGTCGTGGGGGGTTCTTCTCGAGAGCCGTTTCGCGGGAGACGAGTTCGCCGCGGTCCTGCTCGGGGAGTACGGCGCCGTGACGGAGGAGGAGGAGATCCTCCGGAAATTCCGGGAGCGCGGGGGAGGGATCGGGGTGCCGGTCGTGCTGGCGGGAGGGGCGAACGCCCTGTCCCGCGCGCGCGGTTTCCGGTCGGCGGGGGTGGACCTGGTCGTCCCGGCGGACCTTCCGGCGGGTGAGATCTTCGAGCGGCTGCAGCCGCTGTTGTCCTACGGAGAGATGTACCGGAACGCGTTGGCGGAGAACCGGGAACTGCGGGATCGGTCCACCGTGGACGACCTGACCGGGCTGCCGAACCGGCGGCAATTCTCGCGGGAGTTGGAGCGGAACGTCGAGATGGCCCGTCGAATCGGGCGTCCGCTGTCGTGCATCGTAACCGATATCGACGACATCCGGAGGGTCTACGAGGCGTTCGGCCCGCCGGTGGGGGACAGCGTGATCCGGCAGTTCGGGGGCGTATTGAACCGGGCGAGAAGAAGGTACGACAGCGTGGCCCGTCTCGGCGGGGACGAGTTCGTGTGGCTCCTGGTGGACGCCGACGCGGGACAGGCGACGGCGGCCGCGAGGCGCGCGCAGCGGATGATCTCCGAAAGCGTGTTCAACGGGACGCACGAACCGGTCCGGGTGACGGCCACCTGGGGGGTCGCGTCCCTGACGCCCGGAGCGGAGTGGACGGCGAGCCTGCTCGTGGAGAACGCCGACCGGGCGCTGTACTGGGGGAAGGAGAGCGGGAAGAACGTGGTCCGGTGCTACCCTCCGGGGAAGGCGGCGTTCGATGCGTAGGGACATCCTCGTCTATCCCGACCCGTTCCTCGCGCGCAAGGCCGCCGCGGTGACCGCCGTGGACGACCGGGTGCGAACCCTCATCCGGGACATGTTCGACACGATGTACGAATCCGAAGGGATCGGGCTTGCGGCGCCGCAGGTGGGCGTCGGAAAGCGCGTCATCGTGCTGGACGTCTCCCCCGTGGACGAGGGAGCCGCGCCGATGGCCATCGTCAATCCGGAGATCGTCGGAACGGAGGGGGAGACGGTCCTCGGCGTCGAGGGGTGCCTGAGCATCCCCGGCGTACAGGGGGAGGTTCCCCGTTCCGAGGTCGTCGTCGTCCGGGGGCTCGACGAAGGGGGAGACCCGGTCCGCGTCCGGGCCGAAGGGATCCTCTCCCGGGCGCTGCAGCACGAGATCGACCACCTGGACGGAATTCTCTTCATCGATCGCATCCCCTCCACCGCGGCTTCCGTGAAGTGACGTCGAAGCTCCGCGCGGTGTTCATGGGGACTCCCCTGTTCGCCGTGCCGTCCCTGACGGCCCTTGCGTCCGCGGCGGAGGTGACTCTGGTCCTGTGCAACCCCGACCGCCCGTCCGGACGCGGGCGGGAGCTCGCCCCCCCGCCGGTGAAGGTGGAGGCGGCCCGGCTCGGCTTCCCGGTGTTCCAGCCGCCGAAGGCGCGGCACCCCGACGCCGTCGCGCGCATCGCGGCCGAGGCGCCCGACCTGATCGTCGTCGTGGCGTACGGCCATATCCTTCCCAAATCGGTCCTCGACATCCCGCGGATCATGCCCGTCAACGTGCACGCTTCCCTCCTTCCGAAATACCGGGGCGCGGCCCCCATCCACTGGGCGGTGGCGGGGGGGGAGACGGTCACCGGGATCACGATCATGCGGATGGACGAAGGGATGGACACCGGCCCGATGCTCCACGTGCGCGAAATGCCGATCGGGGACGACGACACCGCCGAGTCGATGTACGCGAAGCTGTCCGTCCTCGGCGCGGAGGCGCTGCTCGAGTCGCTTACGATGCTCCGCGGCGGAACGCTCTCCGAGACGCCGCAGGACGGCTCCCTGGCGACGTACGCCCCGATGCTGAAGAAAGAGCACGGGCGGATCGACTGGTCGAAGGGGGCACGGGAGATCCGGAACCTGGTCCGCGGGATGACGCCCTGGCCGTCCGCCGTAGCGGCGCACGCGGGAAAGGGACTGAAGGTGGTCTCGGCCGCCGTTGCGTCGAAGGACAGTGCGGGTGGTGGTGGAGCGCGGCGGGGTCTCCGTTGCGTGCGGGAACGGAGTTCTTCGCCTGCTGGCGGTCCAGCCGGAGGGTGGGAAGGCGATGGACGCCTGGGCGTACGCGCAGGGGCGCCGCGTGGGAAAGGGGGACCGGCTATCGTAAGGGACGCGGCGATCTCGGTCCTTGCGCGCGTCGACCGGGACGAGGCGTTCGCCGACACCGTGCTCGACCGCGCGCTGCGGGAAGGATCGTTTCCCGACCCCCGGGACCGGGGGCTTCTGACCGAGATCGTGATGGGCACGCTGCGCCGACGCGGCGCGATCGACTTTGCCCTCCTGCCGTACCTCTCCCGGCCGCTCGAAAAGACCGATGTGTACGTGCGCAACGCGCTGCGCTCCGGCGCCTACCAGCTCTTCCACACGCGGATCCCCGACCGGGCCGCGCTGAACGAAACGGTGGCGGCGGTCAAGGCGGCCCGCGGCGGCGGCGCGGCCGGATTCGTGAACGCCGTCCTGCGCGGGATCGTCCGGGCGGGGAAAGTGCCGGCGCTCCCTCCGGAAGGCGACCCGCGGAGGGCCCCCGCGGAGCTGTCGGCCCCGGCCTCTCTCATCGGCGCCCTGGAACGGACGATGGGACGGGAGGAAACGCGGGCGTTCCTTCTCGCCTGCCTCGAGGTGCCCCCGTTCTCCGTGCGCGTCAACCCGTTCCGGGCGACTGCCGGAGAGCTGGCGGCGCGGTTCGCCGCCGACGGAAGGGAGCCCGCCTCGTGCCGGTTCGCGCCGGACGGGATCGTCCTCGGAAAGCCGCCTGCGGTCCACGCGGACGCGGCGTTCCGCGAGGGAACGTATCTGGTGATGGACGAGGGGGCCCAGCTGATCGCGCCGCTGCTCACCCCCGCCGCGGGCGACCGGATCCTCGACACGTGCGCCGCGCCCGGCGGGAAGACGACCCATCTGGCCGCGCTCGCGGGCGGGGTGGCGGCGATCGTGGCGGCGGACGTCTCCACGGCCCGCCTCCGATTGCTGCGCGAGACATTGGCGCGCACGGCGGCCGCCGGGGTGGACACCGCGCTGCACGACTTCTCCCGGGCGCCGCTCCCGTCCACCCGCGGGGTCTACGACAAGGTCCTGGTCGACGCGCCGTGCACGGGAATGGGGGTGATCCGGAGGAATCCCGACGCCAAGTGGCGATTCCGCGCGGAGGGGGTGACCCGTATGGCCCGGCTCCAGGGGGCGATCCTCCGGAACGCGTGGGAGTCGGTGCGACCGGGGGGGGCGCTCGCGTACTGCACCTGCTCTCCCCTCCGGGAGGAGGACGAGGACGTGGTGATGTCGTTCCTGGGGGAGCGGGGGAACGCATCCGTCATCGGCCCGCCGGAGCGGTGGCCGGGCCCGGCCGACGCGTGGACCGCGGACGGGTTCCTCCGCCTGTACCCCCACCGCCACGGCACCGACGCCTTCTTCGCCGCGCTGGTGCGAAAGACCCCGTAGCCGGGAGACGTGCTACTATCGGAACGGAAAGGGGGGCGAATGGAGTATTACATCGCGCCATCGCTGCTGTCGGCGGACTTCGGCCGTCTCGCGGAGGAGGTCCGCGCGGTCGAGGCCGCGGGGGCCGACATGCTCCACGTCGACGTGATGGACGGCCGATTCGTCCCCAACATCACGATCGGACCCGCGGCGGTCGCCGCGGTGAAGAAGCGCGCCACCGTTCCGCTCGACGTCCACCTGATGATCGTGGAGCCGGAGCGGTACATCGAGGCGTTCGCCGCCGCGGGCGCGGACGTGATCACCGTCCACGCCGAGGCGACGCTCCACCTGCAGCGCGCCGTGGCGCGGATCCGGGAGCTTTCGAGGAAGGCGGGCGTCTCCCTCAACCCGTCCACATCGCTGTCCGCCGTCGATTGGGTCCTCCACGACGTGGACATGGTCCTCATCATGAGCGTGA
>JACRNP010000151.1 GCA_016234845.1 Deltaproteobacteria bacterium
CCTCGCGATCGCCGGGGTGCCGGGATTCTCCGGCTTCTTCAGCAAGGACATGATCCTGGGGGCCGCACTCGAATTCGGGATGCGGAACCCGCGGCACTACATTCTCTTCTTCGGGGCGCTTTTCACCGCGGGCCTCACCGCCTTCTACATGTTCCGCATGGTGATCATGACGTTCTTCGGGGAACCGAAGGACCACCACAAGTACGACCACGCGCACGAGTCGCCGCCGAACATGTGGGTGCCGCTGGTGGTCCTGGCGACGCTTTCGTTCTCCTTCTGGTTCAAGAGCCCGTTCGTCGAAAAGGGGTGGTTCCAGACCCTCGTGCAGAAGCCGGCCACGGTGGCCGACGTCGTGAAGGCGCCGGCGGCCCCCGCTTCGATGGAGCACGCGGCGGTGATGGCGCCGGGAGCCCACGAACCGGCCCCGGTCCACGGCGCCCCGGGTCCGGCGGAGGCTCCCCCTGCGGCGGCTCCCGCCGTTCACGTCGCCCCTGCGGCGCACGGGGCCCCGGCCGCCCACGGGGGAGAGGCCGCGCACGACGCCCACCTCGCCCACACGGCGCACGCGTACGCCATGTACTCGTCGGTGGCGGTGGGGACCCTCGGGATCTTCCTCGCCTTCGTCGTCTACTCGTTCGGCTGGATCAACCCGGACAAGGTCGCGGCCGCCCTGAAGCCGCTCCACGAGTTCCTGGTGAACAAGTGGTACTTCGACGAGCTCTACGAGGCGACGTTCGTCAACGGCTCCAAGGCGTTCTCCCGGGGGCTCGCCTGGTTCGACCTCCACGTGGTCGACGGCCTGGTGAACCTGGCGGCCCAGCTCGGCGTCTTCGTCTCGTACCTCGTGGGAAAGTTCGACAACTACGTGGTCGACGGCGCGGTCAACGGCGTGGCCGACGCGACGATCGGGGGCGGCTCGATCCTTCGCCGCCTCCAGACCGGGAAGCTGTACCACTACGTGTTCGCCCTGGCGGGCGGCGCGGTCGTCATTTTCCTGATCAAGGCGTTCTGAGAACGGAGGTGGTATCCCTTGGGTTTCGTCGATAGTCACATCCTCACGCTGATGACCTTCCTCCCGCTCCTGGGGGCGGCGGTCATCGTCTGCGTGCCGAAGGGAAGGGACGACGTGGTCCGGTGGATCGCCGCCGGAGCCTCGCTCCTCCCGCTGATCCTCTCGGTGCGCCTGTGGTTCGCCTACGACCGGACGGTGGCGGGCGTAAACGTCGCCAGCCAGTTCCAGTTCGTGGAGCGGTACGCCTGGATCCCGTCGATCAACGTGGAGTATTTCGTCGGGGCCGACGGGATCTCCATGCCGATGCTCCTCCTGACCGCGCTGCTGTCGTTCCTGGCCGTGATCGGCTCCTTCGGGATCGAGAAGAAGGTCAAGGGGTACATGGCCCTTTTCCTCCTCCTCGAGACGGGGATGATGGGGGTCTTCGCCTCCCTCGACTTCTTCCTCTTCTACGTCTTCTGGGAAGTGATGCTGCTGCCGATGTACTTCCTGATCGGCATCTGGGGCGGGCCGCGGAAGGAGTACGCGGCGATCAAGTTCTTCCTCTACACGCTGCTCGGCTCCATCCTGATGCTGATCGTCCTGCTGGCCCTCTACTTCAACACGACCAACCCGGAGACGGGCGGCCACACCTTCAACCTGCTCCACTACATGGCGCAGAACACGCACAGCGGGTGGCTCAAAGGATTCGACGTCCGGATCCTGATGTTCCTCGGGCTGTTCATCGGGTTCGCCATCAAGGTGCCGCTCTTCCCGTTCCACACGTGGCTCCCCGACGCCCACGTCGAGGCGCCCACGGCGATCTCGGTCATCCTGGCGGGCGTTCTCCTGAAGATGGGGACGTACGGGCTGATGCGGATCTCCTTCCCCATCTTCCCCGACGTTACGGTCTGGTTCGCCGTGCCGATGGCGATCCTCGGCGTGATCAACATCGTGTACGGCGCCCTCTGCGCGATGGCGCAGTCGGACCTGAAGAAGATGGTCGCCTACTCCTCCGTCAGCCACATGGGGTTCTGCCTCCTCGGGATGGCGGCGCTCACCCCCACGGGGATGGTCGGGGCGGCGATGCAGATGTTCTCCCACGGCATGATCACGGCCATGCTCTTCTTCCTGGTCGGCGTCGTCTACGACCGGGCGCACCATCGCCAGATCGACGGATTCGGAGGGCTGGGTGCCGTGGTGCCGGTCTACACCGCCTTCGTCTCCCTGGCGTTCTTCGCGTCCCTGGGTCTCCCGGGGCTGTCCGGCTTCATCGCGGAGCAGATGGTCTTCCTCGGCTCCTTCCAGGCGTTCCGCTCCCTGGTGGTCGTCGCGGCGCTGGGGATCATCTTCGTGGCCGCGTTCCACCTCTGGGCGCTGCAGCGGGTCTTCCTCGGCCCCCTGAACCCGAAGTACGCGGCGCTCGAGGAGATCAACGGCCGCGAGATCTTCTGCCTCGCCCCGCTGGGGATCCTGGTCATGATCGTCGGCGTGTGGCCGATGCCGGTCCTGAACCTCATGAACGCCTCGCTCGTGAAACTGGTCGACGTCGTGAAGGCGGTCATCTAAATGTTTCTCGGCAACCTGGGGAGCCTGCAATATTTCCTGCCGGAGTTCGCCGTCACGGCGACGATCCTCCTGCTGGTGGCGCTGCACGTGGCCTCGAAGCGTCCCGGGTCGTCCGCTTTCGCGTTCCTTTCGATCCTCGGTGTGGGGACGGCCCTCCTGCTGACCGGCGCCGTGCCGGCGGGGGCCGGAAAGGCGATCTTCGAGGGGATGGCCGCCTACGACGGTTTCGCCCTCTTCTTCAAGGCGTTGACCGCGCTGGCCACCCTGGTGGTCATCTTCATGTCGATGGACAGCGGGGAGCTCGCCGGACGCTCGCAGGCGGAGTACTACATCTTCCTGCTCTCCACGCTCCTCGGAATGTTCCTGCTCTCCTCCGCGACCGACATCGTGATGCTCTACCTGGCGCTCGAGCTGGTCTCCATCCCGTCGTACCTGCTGGCGGGGTACCTGAAGGGGCGGCGGCACTCCACCGAGGCGGCGATGAAGTACGTCGTGTACGGCGCTACTGCCTCGGGGGTGATGATCTACGGCTTCTCCCTCCTCTTCGGCCTCTCCGGCTCCACGCAGATCGCGGAGATCGGCCGGGTCGTGGCGGCCGGGAAGGGGACGCTCCCCGCCCTGCTCGCATCGGTTATGGTGGCCGTCGGGTTCGGGTACAAGATCGCGGCGGTGCCGTTCCACATGTGGAGCCCGGACGTGTACGAGGGGGCGCCCACGCCGGCGACCGCCTTCTTCTCGGTCGGCCCCAAGGCGGCCGGGTTCGCGGTGCTGGTCCGCTTCTACTACACGGTGTTCGCGTCCCCCGACGCCGCTACGGGGCTGTGGCGCCTGAACTCCACGATCGACTGGCCGCTCCTGTTCGCGGCGCTGTCCGCGATCACGATGACCGTGGGGAACCTGGTCGCGATCAAGCAGAACAACGTGAAGCGGCTCCTCGCGTACTCCTCCATCGCGCACGCCGGGTACATGCTCATGGGTTTCGTCCTCCTCACCCCGGCGGGGATCCAGGCGATCCTGTTCTACCTCGTGGTCTACCTGTTCATGAACCTCGGCGCCTTCTACGTCGTGGTCCTGGTCCGCAACGGGACGAAGGGGGAGGACATCGCGGATTTCGCGGGGCTGGGGAGCCGCGCGCCGGTCGCCGCCGTGGCGATGGCCGTCTTCCTGTTCGCGCTGACCGGCATCCCGCCGTTTTCCGGCTTCATCGGCAAGGTCTACCTGTTCGCCGAGGTCATCCACCGCGGCGTCTACTGGCTGGCGGTCGTGGCGGGGCTGAACAGCGTCGTGGCGCTCTACTACTACGCCCGGATCGTCCGGTCGATGTTCCTCGCCGATCCGACCGACGCGTCGGAGATCTCCGTGCCGGCGGTCCCCCGCGCGATGCTGGTTCTCCTGGCCGCGCCAACGCTGATCCTCGGCGTCTACTGGGAGCCGGTGGCGCGCATCGCCTCCCAGTCCGTCCGGATGATCGCGTTCTGAATCCCCGCGGAAGGAGGAGGGGGAACCCGTGAGCGATATCCTTTCGACCGTGGATTTCTCGAATCCGTACTTTCCCGTCCTCGTCCTCATGGTCATCGCCCTGGCGATGGCGGTGGGATTCGTCCTCCTCTCGCAGGCGGTCGGCCCCAGGAAGTACGACCGGATCAAGTACGGGGTCTACGAGTGCGGCGTCGACCCGCTCCGCCCCGCGGCGGAGCGCGTCTCCGTCAAGTTCTACCTGATCGCCCTGCTGTTCATCCTCTTCGACCTGGAGACCACGTTCCTGTACCCGTGGGCGGTGCTGTTCCGGTCGCTGGGGCTGTTCGGCTTCATCGAGATGGCCGTCTTCGTCGGGATCCTGCTGGTGGGGCTGGTCTACGCGTGGAAAAAGGGAGCGCTCGAATGGCAGTGAAGCGCGAAAGGGACGGCTCCCCCGGCTACACGCTGACCACGCTCGAGTCGCTGGTGGCGTGGGGGAGGAAATATTCCCTCTACCCGTTCACCTTCGCCACCGCCTGCTGCGGCATCGAGGTGATGGGGGCGTTCGGCACGCACTACGACATGTCCCGGTTCGGCGCCGAGGTCGTCCGCTTCTCCCCGCGGCAGGCCGACGTGCTCCTGGTGGCCGGCACCATCAACTACAAGATGGCCCCGGTCCTGAAGCGGATCTACGACCAGATGCTCGACCCGAAGTGGGTGATCTCCATGGGCGCGTGCGCCTGCACGGGCGGCTTCTACAACAACTACACGGTCCTCCAGGGGATCGACAAGATCCTCCCGGTCGACGTCTACATCCCCGGCTGCCCCCCGAACCCGGAGGGGATCATCGACGCCGTCGTCCGGATCCAGAAGATGCTCGAGACCGGCGCGCCGCGCGCCGCCGAGCGCTGGCCGATCAAGTAGGGGGAAGGGCAAAACCTTGGGCGTGGTGCTCGACATGCTGTCCGCGAAGTTCGGGTCCGACGTCGTGTCGACGCACTCGGACTTCGGCGACGACACCGCGCTCGTCCGCCGGGAACGGATCGTGGAGATCCTCTCCTACCTCCGGGACGACCCGGCGCTTCTGTTCGATTTCGCGATGGACCTCACCGGGGTCGACTACCTGGGCGAGGAGCCGCGGTTCGAGGTGGTGTACCACCTCTACTCGCTGGAGAAGAGGCACCGGGTCCGGATCAAGGTGCGGCTCCACGAGGACGACCCGGTGATCGACTCGGCGGTCCCGGTGTGGCCCGGGATCAACTGGTACGAACGGGAGGCGTACGACATGTACGGCATCGTCTTCCGCGGCCACCCGAACCTGGCGCGGATCCTCCTGTACGAGGGGTTCCAGGGACATCCGCTCCGGAAGGATTACCCGAAGGCGAAGCGCCAGCCCACGATCGGGCCGGAGGAATAGATGACGGATCGGATCGAGATAGAGGCCCGGAGCACGCACCTCGACATGCAGGCCGAGCCGATGCTGATCAACATCGGCCCGTCGCACCCGGCCACGCACGCGACGCTCCGGTTCAAGGCTCTGCTGGACGGCGAGACGATCATCGACCTCGAGTCCGAGTTCGGCTACCTCCACCGCGGCTTCGAGAAGGAGTCGGAGGCGGCCACGTGGACCCAGGTGATCCCCTACACCGACCGGCTGAACTACGTCTCCCCGCTGATGAACAACGTCGGGTACGCGATGGCGGTGGAGAAGCTGTGCGGGATCAAGACGACCGAGCGGTGCGACTACATCCGCGTCATTATTTCCGAGCTCTCCCGGATCATCGACCACATGGTGTGCATCGGCACGAACATGGTCGACCTGGGGGCGCTGACGAACTTCTGGTACTTCTGGAAGCCGCGCGAGGAGGTCTACAAGCTGATCGAGGAGCTGTGCGGCCAGCGGCTGACCACCGCGTACACCCGGATCGGCGGCCTCATGGCGGACCTCCCCGACGGGTGGACCGACCGGGTCCTCGCCGTGTGCCGGGGGGTCATCCCGGAGTGCATCGCCGACGTGAACGCGCTGCTCACGAAGAACCGGATCTTCATCGAGCGGACGATGGGCGTCGGTCCGATCGCGGCGAAGGACGCCGTCGCGCTCGGCTTCACCGGCCCGTGCCTGCGGGCGGCGGGGGTCCCCCTCGACCTGCGGAAGGACCAGCCGTACCTCGTCTACGACCGGTTCGACTTCGACGTGCCCATCGGGGAGAAGGGCGACACGTGCGACCGGTACATGGTCCGGATGGAGGAGATGCGGCAGTCGCTGCGGATCATCGAGCAGGCGATCGCGCACCTTCCCGGAGGGCCCGTCAACGTCGACGACCCCCGGTTCACCCTGCCGCCGAAGGAGCTGGTGTACGAGAACATCGAGGCGTTGATGAACCACTTCAAGTTCATCATGGAGGGGATCCAGGTGCCGGCCGGCGAGGCGTATTCGGCGACCGAGGCGGCCAACGGCGAGCTCGGATTCTACATCGTGAGCCGGGGGGGCGGCGGCCCGTACAAGATCAAGGTCCGGCCGCCGTGCTTCCCGCTGTTCCAGGGGATCCGGCACCTGGTGAAGGGGCAGATGGTCGCGGACCTGATCGCCGTGCTGGGGAGCGTCAACATCATCGCGGGGGAGCTGGACCGGTGAGCTTCGAGTTCTCCGATGCCGGGCGCAGGGAGTTCGACCGCCTGCTGACCCGCTACCCGGACAGGATGGCCGTCGTGCTGCCCGCCCTCCACCTCGCGCAGCGGGAGCTGGGGTACGTCTCCGACGAGGCGATCGTCCACATCGCGGAGCGGGTCGGCACGTCGCCGGCGTACGTAGAGGGGGTCGCCACCTTCTACACGATGTACAACCGCAAACCCGTGGGGAAGTACCACGTGCAGATCTGCCGGAACATCTCCTGCTCGCTGCTGGGCGCGGAGCACCTGATCGAGCACGTGTCGAAGAAGCTGGGCGTTGCGCCCGGGGAGACGACGCCGGACGGGAAGTTCACGCTTTCGAAGGTGGAGTGCCTGGGCTCCTGCGGGACCGCCCCGGTGATGATGGTGAACGACGACTACCACGAGAACCTGACCGCCGGGTCGATCGACCGGATCCTCGACGGGCTGAAGTGAGCGGCATGGAAACGGTCTTGACCACCCATTTCGCCGACGACCGGTACCGCGGGCTTTCCGGCTACCGCCGGACCGGCGGGTACGATGCGCTGAAAAAGGCGTTCGCGATGACGCCCGAGGCGATCATCGACGAGGTGAAGAAGGCGAATCTTCGCGGGCGCGGCGGCGCGGGGTTCCCGGCCGGCGTCAAGTGGGGGTTCCTCCCCAAGGACCTCTCCCGGCCGCGGGTGCTCGTCATCAACGCGGACGAGGGGGAGCCGGGCACCTTCAAGGACCGGGTGATCATGAGCCGCGGCCCGCACCTGCTGATCGAGGGGATCGTCATCTCCTGCTTCGCGCTGCGGGCGCACGCCTGCTGGATCTACATCCGGGGAGAGTTCGTCCGCGAGGCGCGGATCCTGGACGAGGCGATCGCCGAGGCGTACGGGGCGGGGCTGCTGGGGAAGGACATCCTGGGAAGCGGGTTCGACCTCGACGTGACGGTCCACCGCGGCGCGGGGGCGTACATCTGCGGCGAGGAGACATCGCTCATCAATTCGCTGGAGGGGAAGCGCGGCTGGCCGCGCCTGAAACCCCCCTTCCCGGCGTCGGTGGGCGCGTTCGGGCTGCCGACGATCGTGAACAACGTGGAGACGATCGCGGACGTCCCCTGGATCGTGACGCACGGCGGGGAGCGGTTCGCGGCCCTCGGGTGCGAGAAGAACGGGGGCACCCGGCTGATCGGCGTGAGCGGCGCGGTCAACCGCCCGGGCGTCTACGAGCTCCCGGCGGGGATCAACCTGAAGGAGATCATATACACCTACGCAGGGGGGATCCGGGACGGCAAGGCGCTGAAGGCCGTCATCCCCGGCGGGTCGTCCACCCCGGTCCTGCGCGCGAACGAGATCGACGTGGCGTACGACATCGAGTCCATGGCGAAGATCGGGACGATGGCCGGATCCGGCGGCGTGATCGTCATCGCCGAGGGGACGTGCATGGTGCGGGCCCTTTCGGTCCTCATGAACTTCTACGCGCACGAGTCGTGCGGCCAGTGCACGCCGTGCCGCGAGGGGACCGGGTGGCTGAAGAAGATCGTGGGGCGGATCGAGGCGGGGAAGGGGCGGGTCGGCGACGTCGAGCTGATCCTCGACCTGTGCGACAACATGATGGGGCGCACCATCTGCCCGCTCTCGGACGCCGCGGCGATGCCCGCGCAGTCGTTCGTGTGGAAGTTCCGGGAGGAGTTCGACCGGCACATCGCCGAGCAGAAGTGCCCGTACGGGAACCGGTTCCTGTAGAGAGACCATGCCGAACCTGACCATCAACGGAATCGCGGTGGCCGTCCCCGACGGGACCACGATCCTCAACGCCGCGAAGACGATCGGCGTGCATGTCCCGCACTACTGCTACCATCCGAGGCTCTCGATCGCCGGGAACTGCCGCATGTGCCTGGTGGAAGTCGAGAAGTTCCCGAAGCTGCAGACCGCCTGCTCCACGGTGGTGACGGAGGGGATGATCGTCCGCACCGACACGGAGAAGGTCCGCAAGGCGGTCACCGGGGTGCTCGAGCTGATCCTCATCCACCACCCGATCGACTGCCCGATCTGCGACCAGGCGGGGGAGTGCGGGCTGCAGAACTACTACATGACGTACGGGCTGCACAAGAGCCGGTACGCCCTCGAGGACAAGGTCCACAAGAAGAAGGTCCAGGACATCGGGGGGCAGATCGTCCTCGACGCCGAGCGGTGCATCCTCTGTTCCCGCTGCGTGCGGTTCCTGGACGAGGTGACGCAGACCCGGGAGCTGCACATCTTCAGCCGCGGGGACCACTCCGAGATCTCCGTCTTCCCCGGACGGCCGTTGTCCAACGACTACACCGGGAACCTCGCGGACATCTGCCCCGTGGGCGCGCTCACCAGCAAGGATTTCCGGTTCAAGTGCCGCGTCTGGTTCCTGAAAGGGGCCGAGTCGATCTGCACCGGCTGCTCCAACGGCTGCAACGTCGAGGCGCACTTCAAGGGGGACATCCTCTACCGGTTGAAGCCCCGGGAGAACGAGGCGGTCAACCGGTCCTGGATGTGCGACTTCGGACGGCTCGAGTACAAGAAGGCGAACGACGCCCGCCTGCTCGCCCCGTTCGTCCGCGAGGGCGGCGCGGAGAAGGCCGTGTCGTGGGGCGCGCTGGTCCCGCGCGTCGCCCTCGAGCTTTCGCGGGCGGCGGAGGCCGGCCCCGACGCGGCGGCCGTGATCGCATCGCCGCAGCTGTCCAACGAGGAGCTGTACCTGGCCCGGCGGATCGCGACCGAGCTGCTCGGCACCCGGAACCTGGCCTTCACCCACCGGGCGCCGGGGGACGGGTTCGAGGACGGCTTCCTGATCCGCGCGGACAAGAATCCCAACAGCCGCGGGGCGCGGCTCCTCGGGATCCCCGACGGGGCGGCGTTCGACGCGCTGGTCGAACGGATCGCGGCGGGAACGGTGCGGGCCCTCCTGGTGTTCGGAAACGTCGTGGGATCGTTCACGGAGGCGGAGACGGCGGCCCTGCTGTCGAAGGTCCCGTTCGTCGCGCAGGTCGGGACCAACGACGGGCCCGTGTCGAAGGTCGCGACGGCGGTGATGCCGTCCGCCTCCTTCGCGGAGCGCGGGGGCACCTTCACCAGCCACGCGGGACGCGTGCAGCGGTTCCGCGCCGGATTCGCGCCGCGCGGGAAGGCCAGGAACACGGTCGATCTCCTCGTGGAGCTCGCGAACCGGATGGGGGCCGGCTGGACCTTCGCCGGCGAGGCGTCCGTGTTCCACGCGCTGTCCGCGACCGAGGCCCCGTTCGCCGGGATGACGTACGAATCGGTCGGAAGCCAAGGCCAGGAGTGCAAGCCATGAGCACCGCCCTCTTCGACCTGGTCGTCGCGGTCGCCCGGATCGGGGTGTTCTTCTCGTTCTGCTTCGGCCTGCTCGTGGTGATGACCTGGGTGGAGCGGAAAGGCTCCGCCTACATCCAGGACCGGCGGGGGCCCAACCGCGCCGACATCCTCGGGGTGCGGGCGTGGGGGCTGTTCCACCCGCTGGCGGACGCGTTGAAGTTCCTCTTCAAGGAGGACTTCATCCCCGACAACGCCCACCGGCTCTTCTACCAGTTGGCGCCGATGTTCTCCCTCGCTCCGGCCATCATGACGATCGCGGTCATCCCGTTCGGCCCGGACGTGACGGTGATGGGACGGACGATCGCGCTGCAGATCGCGGACCTGAACGTCGGGATCCTCTACCTCTTCGCCGTGTCGGGGATGACGGTCTACGGCGTGGTGCTGGCCGGCTGGTCCAGCGGCAGCAAGTACCCGCTCCTCGGGGGCCTGCGGTCGTCGGCCCAGATGCTCTCGTACGAAGTCTCCATGGGGCTCTCCCTCATGGGGATCTTCATGGTCTTCGAATCCGTGCGGATGTCGCAGATCGTGGCCGGGCAGGGGACGCTGCTCTTCGGCCTGCTGCCGAAGTGGGGGATCCTGGTGCAGCCGCTGGGGTTCGTACTGTTCCTCGTGGCGCAGTACGCGGAGGCGAACCGCACCCCGTTCGACCTGCCGGAAGGGGAGTCGGAGCTGGTCGCCGGGTACCACACGGAGTACGGCTCCTTCAAGTTCTCCATGTTCATGATGGCGGAGTACCTCCACATGGTCGTCGGGGCCGCCGTCGTGGCGACGCTGTTCCTCGGCGGCTGGCAGTTCCCGTTCCTCGGGGACGCGGGGTTCCTCTTCCCCGGCGGGGCGGCGGTGGCGCTCCCGAAGGCGGCGGTCCTCCTGATCCGGATCGGGTCGTTCGTGGGGAAGGTGGTCTTCTTCGCCTGGCTCTACGTCTGGGTCCGGTGGACGATCCCCCGGTTCCGGTACGACCAGGTGATGCGGCTGGGGTGGAAGGTGATGCTCCCCCTCTCGCTGCTGAACATCTTCGCGACGGGGCTGATCCTGCTCCTCCTGCGGAAATAGGGGCGAACCGAGACGATGACGATCGGCGTGAAAAAAGTGGCCAGGCCTCCGGAGATGTCGTTCCCGGAGTCGCTGTACCTCGTGGAGATCGTGAAGGGGCTGGGCGTCACGATGGGGCACCTCCTGCGGAACATCGTCCGCCAGGAGGGGATCCAGACGATCGAGTACCCCGAGGTGCGGCGGGCGATGCCCGTCCGGTTCCGGGGCCGGCACCGGCTGATGAAGCGGATGGACGGCTCCCCGCGTTGCGTGGCGTGCTACTGCTGCGCGACCGCCTGCCCCGCGAAGTGCATCACGATCGTCGCGGGGGAGTCGCCCGACCCGACGATCGAGAAGTACCCGGCGCGGTTCGACATCGACATGCTCCGGTGCGTCTTCTGCGGGATGTGCGTGGAGGCGTGCCCGTGCGACGCGATCCGGATGGACACCGGATGGTTCACACCCCCGGACGACACCCGGGAGAAGCTCATCTTCACGATCGACACCCTGTTGGAGAAGTAGGGGGGCGATGGAAGCGGTCCTCTTCATCCTGTTCGGCGCGATCGCGGTCGGCGGCGCGATCATGGTGGTGACGCGGAAGCACCCGATGGCGTCCGCGCTCTACCTGATCCTCACGCTCTTCGCCGTGGCGGCCCTCTTCGTGCTCCGCCAGGCCCACTTCCTCGCGGCGATCCAGGTGATCGTGTACGCGGGGGCGATCGTGGTCCTGTTCATCTTCGTGATCATGCTGATCAACGTCCCGGAGGACCGGCTCCCGGTGGAGCGCGCCACGACGATGCGCGTCCTCGGGGTGGTCGCGGCCGGGCTCCTCCTCATCGAGTCCGCCGTGCTCGCCCGGCGGTTCGGCATGTCGAGGTCGTCGGGAGGGGGAGAGGGGACGGTCGAGGCGGTCGGCCGCGCGCTGTTCACGGACTACCTGCTGGCGTTCGAGATCACGTCGGTCCTGCTCCTGGCGGCCGTGATCGGCGCCATCACCCTGGCGAAGAAGAGGATCTAGGATGATCCAGCCGTCGGCATACCTGCTCCTCTCCGCGGTCCTGTTCGGGATCGGGGTCGTCGGGGTCGTGGCGCGCAAGAACGTCCTGATCATCCTGATGAGCGTGGAGCTCATGCTGAACGGCGTGAACGTCGCGTTCGTCTCCGCCGGGTCGTACCTGGGCGACGCCGCCGGAGGGATCTTCGCCTTCATGGTGATGACCGTGGCGGCGGCGGAGGCGGCGGTGGGGCTCGCGCTGCTGATCGCGCTGTACCGGGTGAAGGAAACGGTCGACATCTCGGAGCTCAAGGTCCTCAAATGGTGAACGGCATCCTCGACTGGCTGTGGCTGGTTCCGGCGCTCCCGCTGCTGGGGGTGATCGTGAACGGGGCGCTGGCGCTGTTCGTCGAGCGGCCGCTGCTCCTGAAAGAGGCGGGACTGCCGCTTCCGGGGGGATCCCATGGAGCTTCGCCCCATGGGACATCGCCCTCGTCGTCGAATGCTCTCTCGGGCTCGCATGGACCCGGGGCGCACGGCGCCTCGGCGGTCACGGACAGCCATGGGCATGGTGAGGCGCATGGGCACCACAAGACGCCCGCGTACAGGAAACTCGTCGCCCTGATCGCCCCGGGGATGGTCGGCCTCTCCTTCGCGGTGGCGCTGCTGTGCGTCCTCGCCATCGCCGCGCGGCCGGCCGAAGGCCGCACCTTCGTCCAGGTCCTCTTCCCCTGGATCCAGGCCGGGTCGTTCCTGGCCCCGGTGGGGTTCCAGCTCGACCCGCTCTCCTCGGTCATGGCGCTGGTGGTCACCGGCGTCGGGTTCCTGATCCACGTCTACTCCGTCGGGTACATGTCGCACGAGCGCGCCTTCGCCCGGTACTTCGTCTACCTCAACCTCTTCATGTTCGCCATGCTCACGCTGGTGCTGGCGAACAACTACCTTCTGATGTTCGTCGGGTGGGAGGGTGTGGGGCTCTGCTCGTACCTGCTGATCGGCTTCTGGTACGAGAAGCAGAGCGCCTCCGACGCCGGGAAGAAGGCGTTCGTGGTGAACCGGATCGGCGACTTCGGCTTCATCCTCGCCGTCTTCCTGATCTTCTGGACGTTCGGCTCCGTCTCCTTCACCGAGATATTCGCCCGGGTTCCCGCCCTGTCCCACAGCGGCGTGCTGACCACGGGCTTGGCCACCGCCATCACGCTCCTCCTGTTCCTCGGCGCCACCGGCAAGTCGGCGCAGATCCCCCTCTACATCTGGCTCCCCGACGCGATGGAGGGGCCGACGCCGGTGTCCGCGCTCATCCACGCGGCCACCATGGTCACCGCCGGCGTCTACATGGTCGCCCGGTCCAGCGCCCTGTTCCTCCTGGCGCCCGACACC
>JACRNP010000152.1 GCA_016234845.1 Deltaproteobacteria bacterium
GACAAGCTCGTCCTCTTCGGCGGGCATGCCCCGCTGGCGAACGCCCTTCTCGAGCTGACGAGAGGGAGCCGTTGAGGGAGGATCCTCCCGCCACCCTCGCGCTCCCCATTTCCTCGCACGGGTGGTAAGATCGGGTTGTCCCCACTTCATCGGACGGGAGGACGAGAATGGCTTCTTCCCACCCCGAACTGCAGAAGTACGAACGCGCCCTCAACCGGTACTTCCAGATCCCGGCCGCAAGCCGTACGACGCTGGACCGGGAGAAGATCCTCAAGGTCCTCGGCGTGGAGAACCCGCAGGAGTTCCTGGGAATGCACATCCCCCTGTGGGAGGCCAAGCTCGACGAGCTCCTCGATCCCACCAGCACGGACATGCTCCCGATCAGCATCTCCCACTCGTACGTGAACTGGGTTCGCGGGGCGATCCGCATGATGCCGCCGGGGGCCCGCGTCAAGATCTTCTCCTCGAAGCTCAAGGCCACGGGGCTGCGGAAATCGGTCCTCTCCATCCTCTCCCTGCAGGCCGGCGAGGCGTACAAGGATTTCGAGGTCACCGACGTCCAGCTGGTCGAGAAGGTCCACAAGGACACCCTGTTCAGCGTGAAGACGCCCGACCGGAAGGAGCACTCGGTCTACCTGTCCCGCTTCGGCTGCCTCGGCGAATACATCTACAGCGGTCTCCCGGGGCTCCTCGGGCTGCCGGCGCTCCCCGTCGTCTACCACGTCACTCCCCAGGGGGAGGAAGTGCTCCTGAAACCCAGGGAGCAGGGGATCAACATCTATCACGACGAGGCGGTCACCCCCGCCCGGATCCAGCGCGACGGCTCCTGGTGGGTGGACGGCGCGGCACGGCAGGACGCCCTGGGCGACTGCATCGGAACGGCGCTCCGGTACGGCCATTACGTCGCCACCCCGAAGAAGGAGGTGGTGATGATCGACAACATCGAGCTGTTCCACCTCGACGAGACCGACGTCCGGATCTTCGAGCCGATCCATGAGTTCCTTCCCAAGAAGGCGTTTCCGGAGGAGACGGGGAAGCGGTCGCGGCTGCAGCAGAAGATGCAGGCCGATTACGAGAAGGCGTACGCGGAACAGATGGCGGTCATCCGCAAGGAGTGGCCGGAGGTGGAGCGGTACCTGATCGAGATGCGCCGGAACGTCCACGCCTACTCGGGCGAGTCGTTCGAGATGGTGATGGGGCGGGTGAAGGCGAGGGTGTTCGGGAAACGGTAGCGGGGATCATTTCCCCGTCACGTCCTCCTCCCCCTCCCCGCGGGAGGAACGGCGGATGAACCAGCGCTCCACGAGGTAGAAGCCGGCGGGGAGGGCGCACGCCATCGCGAGCACCTTCCCCCCCAGCCGGACGGCCGCGGAGCCCACGCCGAACAGGTCCAGCAAGGCCTCCGCAAGCATCGCCCCCGCGAACATCGCCGCGAGCGTCCCGAAAAAGAGCGCGGCTCCCAGCAGCAGCCGCGATCCCGGTCGCGTCCGCCGAATTCCCGCCATATCCCCGCTTGTCGCGCCCACTAATCCCCGAAGGCGGCGATGCCGGTCTGCGCGCGCCCGAGGATGAGGGCGTGGATGTCGTGCGTCCCCTCGTAGGTGTTGACCGACTCCAGGTTCATCACGTGGCGGATGACGTGGAACTCGTCCGAGATCCCGTTCCCCCCGTGCATGTCCCTGGCGGCGCGCGCGATCTCCAGCGCCTTTCCGCACGAGTTCCGCTTGAGCATGGAGATCGCCTCCGGCGCGACCTTCCCCTCGTCGAAGAGCCGGCCCAGCCGCAGGACCGCCTGCAGGCCGATCGTGATCTCCGTCTGCATGTCGGCGAGCTTCTTCTGGATGAGCTGGTTGGCCGCCAGCGGCCGACCGAACTGCTTGCGGTCGAGGGTGTAGCTCCGGGCGGCGTGCCAGCAGAACTCCGCCGCGCCCAGCGCCCCCCACGCGATCCCGAACCGCGCCCGGTTGAGGCAGCCGAACGGTCCCGCCAGGCCGGACGCGTCGGGGAGCAGGTTCTCCTCGGGGACGAAGACGTCGTCCATGACGATCTCGCCGGTCTCCGAGGCCCGCAGGCTGAACTTCCCCTTGATCTTCGGGGCCGACAGCCCCTTCATCCCCTTCTCGAGGAGGAACCCGCGGATGACTCCCTGCTCGTCCTTGGCCCAGACGACGAACACGTCGGCGATGGGGGAGTTGGTGATCCACATCTTGTTCCCGCGAAGCACGTACCCGCCGGCGACCTTCTTCGCTCGGCTCTTCATCCCGCCCGGGTCGGAGCCGTGGTCCGGCTCGGTGAGCCCGAAGCATCCGACGATCTCCCCGGTGGCCAGGCGCGGCAGGTACTTCTTCCGCTGCTCCTCGGTGCCGTACGCGTTGATCGGGTGCATGACCAGGCTCGACTGCACGCTCATCGCGGACCGGTACCCGCTGTCGACCCGCTCGACCTCGCGCGCGATCAGGCCGTAGCTGACGTAGTTCACGCCCGCGCAGCCGTACCCTTCGATGGTCGGCCCGAGGAACCCGAGCTCTCCCATCTCGTTCATGATCTCCCGGTCGAACTTCTCGTTCCGGTTGGCCTCGGTGACCCGGGGGAGCAGCTTCTCCTGGCAGTAGCTGCGGGCCGTATCGCGGACCAGTCGCTCCTCCGTGGAAAGCTGGGACTCGATCAGGAGCGGGTCCTCCCAGGAGAAGGGGACGCGCCCCTTCTTTCCCGTTCCCTTTCCCGAAGGTGCTTTTGTAGTCGATCCCGTCATGGTTTCCGGCTCCTTGATCGTGCTGGGGGGAATAATGGTATGAGCATACCAGAATCGGGGGGAAAGTGCATCTGCCGGATCTTCCCCGGCGGGATGCATAATGTCGGTAGTCGCACGGAGGATGCCATGGAATACGACATGCCGCTGTTCCGGCCGCCGTCGGAAGCGCGGTCCCTCATCTTCCAGGTGACGCTCGGCTGCTCCTGGAACCGGTGCCTGTTCTGCCGGATGTACAAGACCAAGAAGTACCTCGTGCGCCCCTTCGATGCGGTGGAGCGGGAGATCGTGGAGATGTCCCGGCGGCATCCGGGCGCGCGGAGGGTGTTCCTCGGCGACGGCGACCCGCTGGAGGCTCCGACCGACCACCTGCTGGGGATCCTCGAGCTTCTGAACCGCCGATTCCCGTCCCTCGAAAGGATCAGCGCGTACGCGGGTCCGACGAATCTCCTTCGGCGGACCCCCGAGGAGCTCGCGGCGCTGAAAAAACGCGGCCTCGACATCCTCTACCTGGGGATCGAGACAGGGAACGACGAACTCCTTGCGAAGATCCGGAAAGGGGCGACGGCGGACCGGATCGTCGAGGGGTGCAGAAAGGCCATCGACGCGGGGCTGCGGATGTCCACCTTCATCCTGCTGGGACTGGGAGGCGTCGCGGGGAGCCGCGCGCACGCGAAGGATTCCGCCCGGGTGGCCAACGCGATCGATCCGCACTTCCTCGCCGCCCTCACCCTGATGCCTCTCCCGGACGCGCGGAGCTACGAGGAGGAGATCATGGGAGGGGGATTCCGCCTGATCGACCCGGTTCAGTCCCTCCGGGAACTGCGCTGGTTCGTGGAGGAGCTGGATCTGTCCGGCTGCAAGTTCGGAACGGAGCACGCATCCAACTACCTACCCATCCACGGCGCGGTCCTTCCACGGGATAAGGGGAGGATCCTGTCGCTCATCGACGGGGCGCTGGCGGAAGCGTCGCCGGCGAATCTCCGGCCGGAGTGGTCCAGAGGGCTCTGAGGTCCGGAGCAAGCCATCCCGAATCGGGTTCAATATTCCCGGTGAATCTGTCATGATGTAACGCGCGATCGGTGTTCCGAAGCCGATCGCGCGGATCTTTCCATTACCGGAGAATCACGGAATTCATCGTTTGCGGATACGTCGTTACACGTTTGTCGCCCTGGGCTTGTGGACTTTGGCCGCCGCCCTCCTCCTCATTTGGCAATTCGGCAATCATCAGCGGGAATCGGTGGCGGATGTCCCGCCAAGCGAACTGGTCTCGGTCGGAGTCCTCTGGCTGGTCGGATCCGCGATGATCTTGGCCGGGGGGCGGCGGACCGAAATGTACGTGGTCCGGATCGAGGAGTCTGAGAACGCCCTGAAAAGCCAGCTCGCGTTCCGGGAAGGGATCGTCGAGTGCGCGGCGGAAGGGGTTTGCGTCTGCCACGGCGTACCGGATCCCCCCTTTGTCCGTTTCACCGTGTGGAACCGGCGGATGACGGAGATGACCGGCTATACCATGGAAGAGATCAACCGCTTCGGTTGGTACCAGTCCCTCTACCCGGATCCCGATCTCCAGGCCCGGGCGATCGCCCGGATGGACCGGATGCGACAGGGGATCGACCTGAAGGGCGAGGAGTGGGAAATCACCCGGTCCGACGGCGAAACCAGGATCCTGGCCATGTCCACCTCCATCCTTCAGTCCGAAGAGGGAACCGTCCACGTCCTTGCGCTGATGCAGGACGTCACCGACCGCAAACGCGTGGAAGAGGCCTTGCGGGTGTCCGAGGAGAAGTTCCGGGTCTTGAGCGATCAGTCCCCGCTGGGGATGACGTTGATCGACGGCAAGGGCCGCTACGAATACGTCAATCCCGCCTTCGAGAAGATGTTCGGATATACCTTGCAGGATCTGTCGATCGGGAAGGACTGGTTCCGGGCCGCGTTTCCCGAGCCGGGGAATCGGAAGGAAGTCGTCCGGATCTGGAAGGAGGACCTGATCGCCGCCGGGATCGGGGTGTGCCGGCCGCGGATTTTCGAGGTCGCCTGCCGGGGAGGGGACCGCAAGACCATCCTCTTCCGCCCGGTGTCCCTGCTGGGGAACCGGCAGCTGGTGATCTACGAGGACATCACCGAGCGGCAGCGGCTGGAGGCGCAGCTGCGCCAGGCGATGAAGATGGAGGCGGTGGGGCGCCTCTCCGGCGGGGTGGCTCACGATTTCAACAACCTTCTGACGGTGATCATCGGCAACGTGTCGCTGGCCCAGGGGAAGGTACAGGCGTCCGATCCGGTCTCCGGGATGCTGCTCGAGGTGAACAAGGCGGCGGAGCGCGCGGCGCGGCTGACGCAGCAGCTGCTGGCGTTCTCCCGCAAGCAGATCATCGAGCCGAAGGTTCTCGACCTGAACGCGCTGATCGCGGACCTGCACAGCATGCTGGTCCGCCTGATCGGGGAACACATCGAGATCGCGACGGGCCTCGGGGAGGGGCTCGGGACGGTGAGGGTGGATCCCGGGCAGCTGGAGCAGATCCTGGTGAACCTCGCGGTGAACGCCCGGGACGCGATGCGGGAGGGAGGGAAGCTCCGGATCGAAACATCGAACGTGGAGCTGGACGAAGCATATTGCGCCGTCCACCCCGACGCCCGCCCCGGGTGGTACGTGAGGCTGTCCGTGAGCGACACGGGGCACGGGATGACCGAGGAGGTCAGGGCGCAGATCTTCGAGCCGTTCTTCACGACGAAGCCCAAGGGGAGCGGGACGGGGCTCGGACTGTCGATGACGTACGGAGCGGTGAAGCAGGCGGGCGGCTCGATCGACGTCCTTTCCGAGCCGGAAAAGGGCACGACGGTCCGGATCTACCTTCCGAGGGTGGAGACGGAGGCGGAGAAGGGGCAGGAACCGGGAGAGCCGCAGGAGCTTCTGGACGGAACGGAGACGGTGCTCCTGGTGGAGGACGAGGACGTGGTCCGGGGGCTGTGCGTCCAGGTGCTGGAACGGCTGGGGTACAACGTCCTCCAGGCCGGAAACGGCGCCGAGGCGATCGCGTTGGCGAGGGAGTTCGGCGGGCGGATCGATCTGCTCCTGACCGACGTCGTGATGCCCGGAATGAACGGGGGCGAGCTGGCGACGCACCTGGTCATCCTTCATCCGGAAGCGAAGGTGCTCTTCACATCCGGATATACGGACGATGCGATCGTGCAGCACGGGGTGCTGGACGATGGCGTGTTCTTCATCGGAAAACCGTACACGCCGACGGCGCTGGCGAAGAAGGTCCGCGACGTGCTCGATCGGAAATGACCGGCGGCCGGAACCGTCCCGCGATCCCCGCCGTCCGGATCCTGGTCAGCGCCTGTCTGCTGGGCGAGAAGGTACGCTACGACGGGGGACACAAGCGGGACGCCTTCCTCGCGGACACGCTCGGGAAATCCGTGGAATTCGTCCCGGTCTGCCCGGAGGTGGAGTGCGGCCTCCCCGTTCCGCGCGAGCCGATGCGGCTGTCCGGCGATACCGCCGTTCCCCGTCTGCTGGGGATCGAAACCGGCTGCGACTACACGGATCGGATGACCCGCTGGACCACCGGGAAGATCGCCGACCTTGCCCCGCTCGGATTGCGCGGATACGTCTGCAAGAAGCGCTCTCCGAGCTGCGGCACGGGAGACGGGCTGTTCACGAAGTCCTTCCGGGAACGGTTCCGTACCCTCCCCGTCATCGACGAGGCGCACCTCCGGGACCCCGCCCTGCGCGCGGCGTTCCTCGAACGGATTTTCGGGATTCCCCGGTCCCAACCGGATTAAGTCGTCCCTCCGCCCGGGCATCCGATCCGCGCCTCCCCGAATCTAACCGGTACCAGGACGGCGAGGAGGGGGGCATGGAGATTCTCAGGTACGACTCCCGAAGGTTCTTCCTGTTCGGGATCCGGTTCCTGTTCGGGTCGTGGCTGCTGTACGTGGGCGTTTCCAAATGGGTCTTGATGGGGTCCGGCACGTTTGTCGGCTACATCACCGGGCAGTTCGACAAGACCTGGTCCCCCCACGGCCTGAACGTGCTTCTCGCGTGGCTGATCCTCGCCGCGGAGCCGGTGCTTGCCGCGCTGATCCTGTCCGGTTGGAAAGCGCGTGCCGTGTGGACAGTTACGTCGTTGCTGATGTTCCTGTTGACCGTCGGTCAAACCATCCTCATGAAGCCCGACGTCGTCGGTAACTGGCAGTTCCTGGTGCTGGTCCTCGCGTGCGCCGCCCTGAGCGATCCGGAATCCCCGGATGCGGGGCCATCGGTGCAACCGGCGCAAGGGGCGTAAACGTATACTGTATACAATTAAGATCCGGCGCGGTATGATGCCTTCCTGGGGATCTTAAGCCGCACCGGAGAATTCCGTGCGAGGCAACGGAATCGAATCTCCCGATACCAGTTTCGAAAGTATCCGTCCGTACAAATTCCTGATAGCGGCAATCGTGGTGGTTCCGCTCGTTCTGTTCGGCACCATCATGTGGCAAGAATACCGTGTCGAGCTCCGGACCACCCGCCAGGAAGTCCTGCGCACCACGGAGATATTCCAGCAACACGCGCTGAACGTGTTCGAAACCCACCAGCTCATCGCGGAGAACGTCAACGACCGGCTGCGGGGGATGAGCTGGGACGAGATCGGTCGGTCCGCCGGGATCCGGGCGCACCTCGTGAAGGTGCGCGATGTCTATCCCCAGGTGGTGGCGATCTGGCTGGCGGACTCTTCGGGGATCGTGCGGAACGCGAGCGAGCCGTTGCCCGCGAAACCCGTAAGCGTCGCCGATCGGGACTACTTCCAGGCGCTGCGGACGTCCGATGCCGGCATGTTCGTCGGCCATCTCGTAACCGGGCACGTGACGGGAAAAACCGATTTCAATCTCGCCCGTCGGCGGGAAGGCGGGACCGGCCGCTTCGACGGCGTTATCATCACAAGCGTGCATCCTGGGTATTTCAGCGAATTCTGGAACCGCTCCGCACGGCATAGCGACTTCGGCACCGCCCTCGTCCGCGGCGACGGGAAGATCCTTGCGCGGGCTCCCAGGCTGAATCCGGCCGTCCTGACGCTTCACCCGTCGAACGAAACCTTGAAGGCGATCCGGCGCGGCGAACAGGATACGTACGTCGGCATGTCGAAGAGCGATGCGACGAAAAGGATGTATGCGGTCCGCAGGATCGGCAATTTGAACGTGTACTTGGTGAACGGCATCGGCATGAAGGTTATCCTGGCGCACTGGAAGAAGGACCTTGCATTCTACGGAGCAGTCTTCGTGGCGGCGACGGCGGCCCTTCTCCTGTTGTCCCTGCTGGCGCTGAAACAGACACGGGAAGCGCAGCGTGCCGTACGCCACTGGCAGGATCTGGCGATACGGCTGAAGGAGAGCACCGGGGACCTCCGGATCATCACGCAACGGCTCCAGCTCGCCACCGTGTCCGGTCGCCTGGGGATCTGGGACCTGAACGTTCCGGAAAACATCCTGATATGGGACGACCGGATGTACGAGCTGTACGGGCTCTCCCGGGATGTCTCCCCGGGCGGGGTAGGGGCATGGGAAGGCAGTCTCCATCCGGACGACCGGGATTCGGCCGTGGAAGCCTACATGGCAGCGCTTCGCGGAGAGAAAGGGTACGACACCGACTTCCGCGTAGTCCTTCCGGGCGGATCGGTCCGGCATATCAAGGCGATGGGCGTC
>JACRNP010000153.1 GCA_016234845.1 Deltaproteobacteria bacterium
GGAGCTGTAGACCATAGGATTTAGACCTGGGGGCACCTGCAGACACCGCGCGACCGTCCGGCGCATCGAAGAGAAGGAGGGGAGCCATGCGGTGCAAAGCCAGTTGAGGTCGAGCGGGGTCCGAAAGGAGGGCAATGTGGCGCGTAAAGAACTGCCCGACGTGGGCGGAATCATAGCGGCGGTGCGGCGAGGAGTGCAGCGGCGCGTGGGGAGAAAGAAGAAACTCTATACGGCCGAAGATCTGATCGACGACGTGGGTCTGAGCCCGGAGCAGTTCGAGGATCTGGTCGCCGAGTTGGAGGGGCAGTTCGGGGTGGAGATCGACCCGGACACTCTGGAGCAATTGACGCTGGCCGGTTGCCTCGTAGCCCGGCTCGTGAGCCTGTGCAGCCGTGACGCAGCAGAGGACGGCGTCGAGCGGGCCGTGGCCTGAACGGCATTCTTTGGGCGGCCCGGGAAGCCATCGAGAAATCGATCACGGGGGCGGTCGAGGGTGAGGGTGCCCAGTCGCCAGCAACACTCTCTCCAACGCGTGCTTGACCCAGGTACCCGCCCTCCCTACAGTGGCCGGGAGTTCCGGGGTCAAGGAGAGCGTGACGGGCGAGGACGCCAATGGAAAGCACGCTCCTCTGGATCGAAACCGGAGTACCGGTTATCGGGGACACGGCAGCCCGTCTCGCCATCCTCTTCACCGTCGGAGGCTTCGACGTGGCCTGTGTGTTCTAACCATGTCGCACCTTCGAGTTACGGGGCCCTCCGGCCGACCGCTCAGCAGCACGACCGCTGGAGCGGGTCTTCTGATCGCCCTGCTCTCGCTGGGTCACTTGGCCACCGACGTCGTGCAGGGCGCCCTGCCGGCCCTGCTCCCCTACTTGAAGGACCGGTACGCGCTCACCTATACGTCCGCGGGCCTCGTGCTTCTGGCGGCTCACGTCACGTCTTCGGGAATTCAACCCCTCTTCGGGTATCTGACCGACCGCAAGCCGCTGCCCGCCCTGCTCCCCTTCGGCCTGTTGGTGTCCGGGGTCGGCATGGCTCTCGTCCCTTTTGCGCCGACCTTCGGCTGGGTGCTCGCGATCGTCGTATTCCTAGGACTCGGGACAGCCGCCTTTCACCCCGAGGGATTCAAGGCGACGGCCTGCATTGCACAGGCTCGGCGCGCCACGGGCATGTCGCTGTTCTCGGTGGGCGGAAACCTAGGATTCGCCCTCGGAGCCCCGGCCGCGATCTTCCTCGTCTCGCATCTCGGACTCACCGGCGCCGTGGCGCTCGCCACTCCCTGTGCCTTGGCCTTGGCGCTTCTCGTGCCCGCCCTTCCGAGCATCACCCGTCGCGTCACCGCGATCGGCGAGGTTGCGAAGCGGGCGGATCGTCACGCGCGACCGTTCCCGGCGATTGCGCTGCTCGTCCTGATCGTCGTCTTCCGCACCTGGACGCAACTCGGCCTGGCGACCTATATTCCTTTCCTGTACCGGGCTGAACTGGACCGAGACCCGGCCTACGTCGCGACCCTTCTCTTTCTGTTCCTGGGCTCCGGGACCATCGGCACGCTCGTGGGGGGGCCCATCGGGGACCGGGTCGGGCACCGGCGCATGCTGTTCGCCTCGCTGGCGCTTCAGGTTCCCCTGATCGCTCTGTTCCTGGTCGCCAAAGGTTGGGCGGTGTTCGTTGTGGCGGGTCTGGTCGGCGCGACGATCGTCTCGACCTTTTCCGTGACGATCGTGATGGCGCAGGAGCTCTTCCCGCGCCATATGGCCACCGCGTCCGGGACGATCGCTGGGTTCGCCATCGGTACCGGGGGCATCGGGGTAACGCTGCTTGGCGCCCTGGCGGACCGCCACGGCGTCTCCGCCGCCGCACATGCCATCAACGCTTTGCCTGCGGCAGGAGCCATGCTCGTATTGCTGCTCCCGCTGCCTTGGGCTGCGGAACAGAACGATCGGACTTGACCCCCAGCCGGCAGAGCCCCGACTCCGCAACGACGCGTGGTAAACTGGCCGCTCTACCCCTCGGTCACGGTCGCAGGATCTTGCTGGTCGCGGCCCCCGGGACCACGATGCGCGTCGCCACGCCGGCCCGGGACTGTCCTTCACTCATCTCGCCGTTCTCCTTTCGAGGGATCGGGAGACCCGACCGACCGCCGCGGACGAATCTCTTTCGCTGGATGTGTGGCGCCATGCTACTGCAATCCGCACCGGGCGAACAGAGCTGCGAGTCCGGGTTGTGCACGGTGCGCGACACGCGGCCAGCGCCCCGGCAGCCTATCCGCCCGGCTGCGCGGCCCCGCTCGGCACGCGGCGGGCTGCCATGTCGCTGGCCACGGCGGAGGAGATGTCGGCCCGGAGCTGGTTGAACGCCCGGGTCCTGCGGTACTCGAGCCGAGAACCGAGCAGGATGACGAAGGTGTCCAAACCAGGATCGAGCCAGATCGACACCCCCGTATAGCCGGTGTGACCGAAAGAGTCGGCCGTGAACGCGTCGATCCGAGGCGAGGAGTAGGCGGACGACACGTCCCAGCCCAGGCTCCTCACGGTTCCTCCCCCAAAGGGTCGGGGCGCGATCATGAGCCGGACCGTGGATTCCGTGAGGACTCGAGTCCCCTCCAACTCGCCGAGACCGAGGAGCATCCGTGCAAATCGCCCCAAATCCCCGATAGTCCCGAACAAACCCGCGTGGCCCGCGACCCCACCGAACTGCCGGGCCACCGGGTCCTGGACGCGCCCCACGGCGACCTGCCCGCTCCCGCCCGCCGTGGGCACGCACCGGGTCCAGAGCTCCGGCCCAGGGAGGAACCCCGTGTCGGTCATCCGCAGAGGACCGTAGAAGGACTCCTTTGCGTACTGATTGAGAGGCACCCCGGAAACGCGCCGGACGAGTTCCCCGAGGAGAATGAAGTTGATGTCCGCGTACCGAAACTGCCCGCGTACCAGGCCCCCCGCCCCTTGTCGAGCGACGCCCCGCAGGGCAGCGTCAAGGGGCCTCTCCCCCGCAATCCGAAAGTCTCGCAGCCCCGACGTGTGCGTGAGCAAGTCCCTCACTTCGACTCTCTGCGCCCCGGTGCCCTTTACCTCCGGAAACCACTTCCCGAGCGGATCGTTGAGCACGAGGCGTCCCTCCGCGGCAAGCTTCATCACCGAAGGCGCCGTAGCAACCACTTTCGTCAGCGATGCAAGATCGAACACCGCCCCGGTATTGAGCGATTCAGCCGATGCCCCTCCCCAGCGCCTGCCGTAGGCTTTGGTGATCAGTATCCCTTCCCGGCTCCCCACGGACACGACCCCGCCGGCCAGGAGCCCGCCGGACATCGCGCCCTCCATCGCCACATCCAAGGCCTTCTCAAGGTCGCCGCATCGCGCCCCATCCCCGTCGGTAAGGCCTAGCCACGCGACTGCCACCGCCCCGAGTACCGCGAGTCTTGCCATCCTCGGGCCTCCCGTCGGACCGCCGATCGTTACGACCCAGCTTGCCCTCCCCGTCACCCTGCGGTCAAGCGCCCGTCCGCACCGCAAGTGCCCCGTAAACAAACAGAACGCCCCTGGGAGGGGAGACCTCGCCAGGGGCGGCTGATGAGCTTGGATGCCCGGTACCCCGCAGAGCGCACGGAGGCGCGGGAGCGGGGGTGGTTCTTCAAAAGGATCGGCGGCGACCTACTCTCCCACCCAGTGACCCGGGCAGTACCATCGGCGCGGAGGGGCTTAACGGCCGTGTTCGGAATGGGAACGGGTGTCTCCCCCTCGCCATAGCCACCGAAAAAACAGTGACAACTCCATACGTCAGGGAATCGAGAGCGTTGCGGTGAGTCGTGGTCTCTTGTTGCGCGCTGGTGCGAAGGATGCGAAATGGGGTCAAGCCGCACGGCCCTTTAGTACCGGTTAGCTCAGCGTGTTGCCACGCGTACACACCCGGCCTATCAACGTCGTCGTCTCCAACGGGCCTTCAGGGG
Organism: Deltaproteobacteria bacterium; assembly: GCA_016234845.1. Lineage (NCBI taxonomy): Bacteria > Pseudomonadati > Myxococcota > Myxococcia > Deltaproteobacteria bacterium. The sequence continues at coordinate 3,944 of JACRNP010000153.1, forward strand.
GCTCTCGCCCCGGGGAGATCTCGTCTTGAAGGAGGCTTCCCGCTTAGATGCTTTCAACGGTTATCCCGTCCGAACGTAGCTACCCGGCACTGCCCTTGGCAGGACAACCGGAACACCAGAGGTTCGTCCACCCCGGTCCTCTCGTACTAGGGGAGGCTCTTCTCAAATCTCCTGCGCCCACGGCAGATAGGGACCGAACTGTCTCACGACGTTCTGAACCCAGCTCGCGTACCACTTTAATCGGCGAACAGCCGAACCCTTGGGACCTGCTCCAGCCCCGGGATGTGACGAGCCGACATCGAGGTGCCAAACCCCCCCGTCGATGTGAACTCTTGGGGGGTATCAGCCTGTTATCCCCGGCGTACCTTTTATCCGTTGAGCGATGGCCATTCCATACGGAACCACCGGATCACTAAGACCTGGTTTCCCACCTGCTCGACCTGTCGGTCTCGCAGTCAAGCTCCCTTTTGCCTTTGCACTCGTCGGCGGGTTTCCAATCCGCCTGAGGGAACCTTCGCGCGCCTCCGTTACTCTTTGGGAGGCGACCGCCCCAGTCAAACTACCCGCCAGACACTGTCTTCGCCCTGGATGACAGGGCCGAGTTAGAATGTCAGAAAGCTAAGGGTGGTATTTCAACGTTGGCTCCACCGAACCTAGCGGCCCGGCTTCGTAGCCTCCCA
>JACRNP010000154.1 GCA_016234845.1 Deltaproteobacteria bacterium
CACCACCGACGACGGGTCGTACGCGAAGAAGGGGTTCGTCACCACCGCCCTCCAGGAGATGATCGACCGGGGGGAGAAGATCGACCTGTGCATCGCCATCGGGCCGGTGCCCATGATGCGCGCCGTGGCCGAGGTCACCCGCCCCCACCAGATCAAGACCGTCGTCAGCCTCAACCCGATCATGGTGGATGCCACCGGGATGTGCGGGGCCTGCCGCGTGTCGGTCGGCGGGGCCACGAAGTTCGTCTGCGTCGACGGCCCCGAGTTCGACGGGCACCAGGTGGACTTCAAGGAGCTCGTCATGCGCAACCGGGCGTACCTCAAGGAGGAGAAGGCGGCGATGGACCGGTTCGAGCACAAGGACGGAAAATGCATGGGGAGCGGCGTCGCCGTTCCCGCGGGAGGCGGAAACTGATGGCCGACGCGACTCCGCAGAAACCCCGTCCGAAGCCGTTCAGCATCCCGCGGCAGCCGATGCCGGAGCAGCCGCCGAAGGCGCGCGTGAAGAACTTCAAGGAGGTGCCGTACGGCCTCACCCCGGATCTCGCCATCCTCGAGGCCACGCGGTGCATCCAGTGCAAGAATCCCCAGTGCGTGAAAGGTTGCCCGGTCAGCGTGCAGATCCCCGAGTTCATCGACCTGGTCGCCAAGGGGAAGTTCGTCGAGGCGGCGAAGAAGATCAAGGAGACGAACGCCCTTCCGGCGGTGTGCGGCCGCGTCTGCCCGCAGGAGGAGCAGTGCGAGATGCCGTGCGTCCTCGGAAAGAAAGGGGAGCCGGTCGCCATCGGGCGGCTCGAGCGGTTCGTCGCGGACTTCGAACGGGTCACCGGCAACGTCGAGATCCCTTCGGTGGGGGCCCCCACCGGCAAGCGGGTGGCGGTCGTCGGCGCGGGCCCCGCGGGGCTCACCGTGGCGGGCGACCTCGTCCAGATCGGCCACGACGTGACGATCTTCGAGGCGCTCCACAAGCCGGGCGGGGTGCTCATGTACGGGATCCCGGAATTCCGCCTCCCCAAGGACATCGTCCAGTCCGAGGTGGAATACATCCAGAAGCTGGGCGCGAAGCTCGAGTGCAACGCGGTCATCGGGAAGTCGATCACCATCGACGAGCTGCTCGAGGAGGAAGGGTTCGACGCGGTATTCGTCGGGACCGGCGCCGGCCTGCCGTACTTCATGAACATCCCGGGGGAGAACCTGATCGGGGTCTACTCGGCGAACGAATACCTCACCCGCGCGAACCTGATGAAAGCGTACAAGTTCCCGGAGGCCGACACGCCGGTCAGCAAGGCGAGGCACGTGGCGGTGGTGGGCGGCGGGAACGTCGCGATGGACGCCGCGCGCACCGCCATGCGGATGGGCGCCGAGAAGGTATACCTCGTGTACCGCCGGTCGCGCAAGGAGATGCCCGCCCGCATCGAGGAAATCCACCACGCGGAGGAGGAAGGGATCGAGTTCCACCTCCTCACCAACCCGCTCGCCTTCCACGGCAACGAGGAGGCGTGGGTCACCGAGATGGAGTGCCAGCGGATGGAGCTGGGGGAGCCCGACGCATCGGGCCGCCGCCGCCCGGTGCCGGTGAAGGGATCGGAGTTCCGCCTTCCCGTGGACACCGTCATCGTCTCCATCGGGAACGGCGCCAACCCGCTGGTCCCCTCCACCACGCCCGGTCTCGACACCAACAAGTGGGGGAACATCCTGGCCGACCAGGAAACCGGGAAGACGAGCAAGAAGGGGGTGTTCGCCGGAGGCGACATCGTCATCGGCGCGGCGACCGTCATCCTCGCCATGGGCGCGGGGCGGAAGGCCGCCGCGGCGATCAACGAGTACCTGAAAACCGGGGCGTGGTGATGCTGGCGGAGGACACTCTTCACGAAAACCGTTGGTGAACCAAAACCGAAGAGTGTCCCCCTAAGAGCGTAACATCTCGACGAATGCCTGGATCCGGATCCTCGTCCGTTCGTCCACGGGTCCGGGCTGGTCCCCTTCGAGCGTCAGGACCGGCACCCCGACCTCCCCGCGCAGCAGGATGTCCTCGATCTGCCGGAAGCAGAACGACTGGACGTAGTGGACCACCCCGCGGGCTCCCCTGCGGGAAACCTCCGTCCGGATGTCCGAAAGCCGCTCGAAGAACGAGTACGGATAGGTGTACGCCAGGTACTGATCCACGAGCGACGCGGTCGGAGCGGGCATCGAAAATTGACGCTGGACCTCGTTCAGGACGATGCGGGCGCCGGCCTCCTCGAAGCACGCGTGGAGGCCGGAGACGATCGGAGGCACGCCGACGAACGCGACCGGGACCGCCCCTTCCATCGGCCGACGGGTCGACGCCGCGTCGAGAAACGCCTGCGCCCGCCGGGCGTACCCGTCGGGGTCCCCGTCGAAGTCCGAGCACGCCACCAGCCACCGATGGTTCTCCTCTCCGGTGACCTTTCCTTCCTGCCAGGTGAGCCGGTCGATCTCGTGGGCGATGCTCCGAACCCGGTCGAGCCGCGCTTTCCATTCCTCCGCGGAACGGACGGTCGTCCCGTAGCGGGAGGCCATTTTTTCCAGCTCCAGGAGGAGAAACCGCGGATCCCGGTCGAACGGGAAGGAGAACGGCGTCACGCCCACTCCGCGGTATCGGAGGACCTCCATCAGCGCCTGCGTGAAGCTGCAATCCCCCTGCGCGACGGCGATGACCTCGCGGAAGCCGTCGCCGCGGACCACGCCGTAGATCCCCTTGATCCAGCCGCAGCTGTTCCTGGGGAAACCGTCCGCCTCCGCGCGGCGGATGTACTCCGCGGGGTTTTCCGAGGCGATGAAGACGTTGTTCAGGTCGACCGGGATCCGGCCGCCGGCGTAGAGGATCTCGACGGGGATCGACGTGGTGAAGCCGACGCGGTAGATCGAATCAGTCCCCACGGATGAAGAGGTAGTAGATCAGCACGCCGGCGACCACCAGCGTTCCCCCCGAAAAGATGACCAGGTTCCTGTCGAGCGTCCCCGCACCTTCCGCCACATTCGCGTACCGCATCACGGCGAACGTGGCGCCGATGCCGAACAGGAACAGGAGGACGTATTTCCACCGGAAAAGGACGGCGAGGACGAACACGACCGCGGTTCCGAAGAGGACCCGCGAGTCGGACGCCAGCTCGAAGATGCTGGCGCTGGTGAGAAATTCCAGGATCTGGTCCACGATTCCCCCCTTTTTTGGCAGGGCGTTCGGTTGACATCTACAGGATAGCGTTTTACCTTAGAAAAATCAAAGTTTTAGGGGGATGCGTGGATAACCCGGTGGGCGTGTTCGATTCCGGGATGGGCGGCCTCACGGTCCTCCGGGAACTGTCGGCGGTCCTTCCGTCGGAGCGGTTCGTCTATCTCGGGGACACCGCCCGCGTCCCGTACGGGGGGAAATCGGCCGAGACCGTCACCCGCTACTCCCTGGAGATCGCCAACCACCTGATCCGCCGGCACGACATCAAGCTGCTCGTCGTGGCGTGCAACACCGCCTCCTCGCTGGCCCTGCCGACGCTTCGGAAGATCTACAAGATCCCCGTCGTCGGTATGGTGGACCCGTGCGTCCGGCGGGCGGCGGCGATGCCGGCCAGGAGGAGCATCGGCGTCATCGGGACGCTCGGGACGATCCGGTCCGGCGCGTACGAGGACGCCCTCCGGGTCGCCGTCCCCGCCGCGCGGGTCCGGTCGATCGCGTGCCCCCTCCTGGTGGCGCTGGCGGAGGAGGGGTGGACCGACAACGGGATCACGCGGGCCGTGATCGCCGAGTACCTGGCACCGTTCCGTTCGGAGCCGCCCGACGCGCTGATCCTCGGATGCACGCACTACCCGGTGCTGAAGGACGCGATCCGCGATTATCTCGGCGACGGGACGGTCCTCATCGACTCCGGGGAGGAGGCGGCGAAGGTCGTGGAGGTCCTCCTGTCGGAATCCGAAGTCCGCAGGGCGGGAGCCGCCGGAGGGGTGGAGTTCCTGGTGACCGACGACCCCGAGCGGTTCTCCCGCATCGGGAAAGGTTTCTTCGGCGGGGAGCTGGAAGCGGTTCAAAGGGTGTTCCTGTAGTCGCCCCGCGCGGCGGGGGAAGGGGAAGGAAGGGGCCGATGGGCAGCACGCACATGAAGATGCTCTCCGGATTCAATCACAACATAAAATTCCGGGGGAAGGTGTACCACGTCCAGACGGAGGACGGAGGGAAGGAGAACCCGAAGGTCATAACCCACGTATTCCACGGGGGGGTGATCCTCGACAGCGTACGGCAACCGTACGACGATATCCTCGGGCAGCCGCAATGGCAGGCGACGCTCAAGGAACGGATGAAGGCGCAGCACCTCGAGGAGATCCGGAGGGTCCTTGCGGGGGACATCGCGGCGCCGGACGGGGAACCCGGGGAACGATGATCGAGGCGTTCCGGCTGGGGGTGATTGCGAGGGGGGGAACCCTCTGGGACGGCCTCGATTTCGCCTTCGGCGAGGGGGCGGTCTGGGCGGTCACCGGTCCCCCCTCTTCCGGGAAAACGCTCCTCCTGTCCGTCCTGCGGGGCGACCGGAGGCCGGATGCCGGGGACGTCCTCGTCTCCGGGGAGTCGCTGTACCGGGGGGGCGGACCGGCCGCGAAGACGTTCCGGGCGTCGCGGGGTTTCATCCCGGAGCGGTTCGACGGGGAGGCGCGCCTGACCGTCGACGACCTGTTCCTCCGATCCGCGCTGGCCGGCGGCGGGATGGCGGGGAAGGAGCGGCGCGAACGGGAGGAGCGTCTCCTCGCGATGGTGGGGCTTCCCGGGGCGGAACGGACCGTTCTGGCCGTCCTCTCGGCGTCGGAACGGGCGAGAGCCCTGCTCGCGGCGGAGCTGCTCCGGAACCCGAAGGTGCTGTTCGCGGACGGGCTGGTCGTCGCGGCGGGGGAGCCGTACCGGGAGATGCTCGGCGGACTGTTCCGGGCGCTCGCGCGGGAGGGGAACACGATCGTCCTCGCCGAGAGGGCCCTTCCGGACCGTTGGGCCGCGTCCGCGGGCGACGGGGAGGCGGTGGGACCGTTTCGCATCCACTGCCTGCGGGGGACGAAAGGAGCCTGAAGACGTGAACCGCGGACCATCCCTGATCTGGATCGATTGGAAACTCTCGCGCGGTTCGATCGTCCGGGAACAGGTCGGGCGCTTCTCGGTCCTTTACGTGGTCGCGCTCGCGCTTCTCGCGCTCCTGCTGTCGGGAGGAATCGGCCGCTTCCTCGCGACCCGGTACGCGGTGACGGCGGTCTTGCGGGAACCGGTCTCCCGGGGAGACGCGGAGGGGATCGCGAGGAAGATCTCCGCGCTTCCGCCCGTGCGTTCCTCCGAATACCGGGACCCCGACGCCGCGTGGAAGGAGTTCCTGAAGGCGTACCCGGGGCTCGAGTCCCTGCAGGCGGCCGGAGGAAACCCTCTGCCCGGATACATCGAGATCCGGTTCCGGCACGACCGGCTCACCGCGGAGGACGTGTCGCTCGTCGCGTCGGCCCTGCGCCCCGTGCCCTACATCGAAAAGGTGCTGGCCGGGGAGGATCACCTTCCCTCCCTGCTCCGCGCGGACCGGTACGCCTCCGCGTTGTGCTGGGCGGTCTTCAGCCTTCTCCTGGCGGGAACCTTCCACGTCTGGCGCCTCCAGGAGCGGATCCGGGCGTCCGCCCTCGCGGGCGACTTCGCCTTCCTCCTCGACCGGGGGATCCCCGCCCGGCGGCTGGCGTCCTCCCGGGCCGCCGGGGCGGCGGTCTCGGGTCTCGTAGTCGCCCTCGCCGGCATTTCCGCCGCCGCCGGCACACTTTTCCTCCTGATCCGGAAATACCCGGTCCTCGAAACGGTGATCGGTCCTCCGGCCGATTTCCTGGCCCCCCGGACCGCCGTCGGAGCGGGGATCTTCCTCCTGTGCGCGACGCTCCTTGCGGCGGGAGCATCCCTCCTCGGCTGGAGGACGGCACGCGCCCCCCGTACCTGATGCGGCCGGGATTCCGGGCCGCGGTCCTTTATCTGCTGGCGGGGATATCCCTCGCGCTCGCGTGGCAGCCGCCGGCGTACGCCCGCGCGACGGCGACGGACCTGCGCCGGGAGAAGGCGCGGCTCCTCGAGATGAAGGCGCGGGAGGAGAAGACCGCCGCGGAGCTGACGGAGGCGCTTCGGAAGGAGAAGCTGTCGAAGGAGCGCGTGGGGGAGCTGCAGGAGCGTCTGAGGAAACAGCGGCGCTCCATCTCGCGCATCGACCGGAAGTTGTCCGCGCTCGGCGAGAAGCTCGACCGCACGGAAAGGGAGGTCCGGGAGCTCGTCGCCGCCCAGGAGCGGGCGCGCGGCGCCACCCGCCGGGCGGCGGTGACCGCTTTCGCCGGGGATCCCTCGAGGGCGGGGGAGCCGGCGGACCCGTCGATGGCGGAGCGGGAGCGGTACTTCATGCGCGTACACCTCGGGGCGGACATGAGGGACATGGCCCGTCTCGCGAAGGAGCGGGATCGGAAGCAGGAGGAGCTCGCGGGGATCGAGAAGCAGGTCGCCGCTTCCGAGCGAAGCATGGCGAGGGAGAAGAAGGTGGGGGAGAACCTCCTTTCCCGGCAGGAGTCGGAACGGAAGCGGCTCGCCGACATCGAGAAGGAGAAGAAGGGGAAGCAGAAGGAGTTGCGCGCGCTGCGCGCGAAGATCGCCCGGATGGAGTCGGTGGTTTCCCGCGTGGAGCGCCAGGCGAAGGAGAGAGACCGGCGGCGGAGGAAAAAGGAGCCCCGGGGGACGGGAAACGCGGCATCGCCTCCGGAGGCCCCGGAACCGCCGGGCCGCTTCGCTTCGCTCACCGGGGGGCTGTCGCCCCCCCTTCCCGGGAAGGTCGTTTCCCGTTTCGGAAAGCAGCACGATCCCACTTTCGACGTGACGATCGAAAACCGCGGTGTGGAGATCGAGGGGCCTTCCGGCGCGCCGGTGAAGTCGGTGGCCAAAGGGGAGGTCGCCTTCGCCGGCGCCGTCTCGGGATTCGGCAACGTCCTGATCCTGCAGCACGGCACGGGTCTGTTTTCGGTGTACGGGAAGCTCGAAGGCTTCGACGTGAAGCAGGGAGAGGATGTTCCCCGTGGCGCGGTCGTCGGGAGGCTGCAGGAATCCCCGTCCGGCAAATCGGTGCTATACTTGGAGATGCGGGCGGGCGGCACCGCGATCGACCCCGCGTCAGTGATCCCTTTGAATCGATGAAGGAGCCCAAACGGCATGGAACAGAGCGGAATCGCTCCACGGAAGGACCGGGGCAGGAAGTGGGTCGGCACGATCGTCGTCGTCGCGGTCTTCGTCGCCGGTTTCGTCGTCGGCGACCTCACCACCTCCCGCCACGCGGCGCAGGCCACGGTCGCGTACAGCAAGCTCAAGCTCTTCGGTGACGTCCTTTCGATCATCCAGGGCAGCTACGTCGAAGAGGTGGACGCGGACAACCTCGTCAAGGGCGCGATCAACGGGATGGTGCAGACCCTCGATCCGCACAGCAGCTACCTCACGCCCGACATGCTGAAGCAGGTGGAGGTCGAGACGAAGGGGGCCTTTGGCGGACTCGGCATCGAGATCGGCATGAAGGACGGATTCCTGACGGTCATCGCTCCCATCGAGGACACCCCCGCGGCGCGCGCGGGGCTGCAGGCGGGGGACAAGATCGTCCGCATCGAGAAGGATTCGACCAAGAACATGAGCGTGATGGACGCGGTGAAGCGGCTCCGCGGGGAGCCGGGGACCAAGGTGACCATCGTGGTCGTTCGCGAATCCTCTCCCGATCCGAAGACGTACACCATCACCCGGGACATCATAAAGATCAAGAGCGTGAAGTCGAAGCCGATGGGGGACGGAATCGGGTACATCCGCCTCACCCAGTTCCAGCAGGATTCCCACGCGGAGATGGAGCGCGCCCTCCAGGGATTCGTGAAGGAAAAGGGGGGGCTTCGGGGCCTGATCCTCGATCTCCGGAACAATCCCGGCGGCTTGCTGGACCAGGCGGTGAAGGTCGCGGACGAATTCGTCGAATCGGGGCTGATCGTCTACACGGACGGGCGGGTGGAGGCGCAGAAGACGAAGTACGCGGCGCACAAGGACGGCACGTACACCGGATTCCCGATCGTCGTCCTGGTGAACGCGGGTTCCGCCTCGGCCTCCGAGATCGTGGCGGGCGCCCTGCAGGACCATGGAAGGGCGATCATCATCGGCCAGCGGACCTTCGGCAAGGCGTCGGTCCAGACGATCCTACCGATGGACGACGGTTCGGCGCTCCGCCTCACGACCGCGAGGTATTACACCCCGAACGGTCGCTCGATCCAGGCGAAGGGGATCGAACCGGACATCGTGGTGGGCGACGGCAGGGAGCCGTCCGACAGCCACCCGGGCCCCATGCGGGAAAAGGACATCGAACGGCACCTGAAGGGCGACGGCGAGGAGGAGCCGGCCGCTCCCGCTCCGAAGGACGCGAAAAAGGAAGAGCGGAAGAACGGGAAGAAGGAACCGGCTCCGGGGGCCGAGGCGCGAAAGGAAGACGCGAAGGATCCCCAGCTCGACCGGGCGGTCGAGCTGTTGAAGGGTTGGGAGATCTTCAAGTCCCGCTTCATCGAAAAGCAGAGGGCTTCCTGATCGGAGTCCAGAGCGGCCTCCCGCGATGAAAAGGAATGCCGCCGGGGCCGCGGCGAAAGGCCGTAAGCGATGGGGATGGGGGACGCTGGTGGCCGGCGCGTTCCTCTCCGGGCTGGCCCTCGTCGGGACCGCGCTGTTCTGGCCGAAGGGGGAGGATCGCCCGGTTCCCGCCGCTTCGTCGTTCGCGCCGCCGACACTCCTCCCCTCCGCCGGGCCGGTGGACAATTCGCTTTCTCCCTCCAGGGGGCCCCGCATCGCGATCGTGATCGACGACCTCGGCTACGACCCGGTGCGGGACGCCGAGTGGCTCGATTTCCCGGAGAAGATCACCGTTTCCGTCATCCCGTTCGGCCCCTCCTCCCGCACCTTCGCCGCTTCCGCCCGGTCGCGCGGGCACGGGGTGATTTTGCACGTTCCGATGGAGCCGGAGTCCCCCGCGGAAGACCGCACCGGGACGTTCCGTCTCCGGCGCGGGATGCGACCGGAGGAGATGGAGGAGGCGTTTTCCCGGATGGCGCACGATGTCCCCCAGGCGAACGGCGCGAGCAACCACATGGGGTCCGCGTTCACATCCGACGCCGGGGCGATGGCCGCCTTCGCCGCGGTCCTGAAAGGGAGGGGGTTCTTTTTCGTCGACAGCCTGACGACCGCCTCCTCCGTGGGGCTGGAAGCGGCCGGCCGGGCGGGAGTCCCGGCGCTGCGGCGGGACGTGTTCCTGGACGACGATCCCCGGCCCGAGGAGATGCGACGCCAGTGGAACCAGGCGCTGGCGATCGCGAAGGAGCGCGGGGAGGCGCTTCTCGTCTGCCACTCCCGCCGGGATTCGCGGAAGGCGCTGCTGGAGCTTCTTCCCGATCTTCGGAAGGAAGGGATCCGCCCGGTGACCGTCGAAGAGCTGCTTGAACCGGGAGGGTCCCGCTGAGCCGTGGAGCCGAACCTCTTCGACCCCCCGGACGCCGGCGCCGCCCTCTCCGTTTCCGAGCTGACCGCCCGGATCAAGCGTTCCCTCGAATCCTCCTTCCGCCTCGTCCGGGTCGAGGGGGAGGTGTCGAATTACAAGTGGTACGAGGCGTCGGGCCACCGGTACTTTTCGCTGAAGGACGAGGGGGCGCAGATCCGCGTCGTGCTGTTCCGGGGGAACGAGCGGCGCATTTTCGGGGAGATACGGGACGGCCAGACCGTCATCGTGACCGGATCCCTCGGGGTGTACGAGAAAAAGGGGGAGTACCAGCTCTACGCCCGCTCGGCCGAGGTCCGCGGGATCGGGAACCTGCTGGTCGAACTGGAGCGCCGGAAGCGGGCGCTCGCGGAGGAAGGGCTGTTCGATCCCGCGAGGAAACGGCCGCTTCCGCCCTTCCCCCGGGTGATCGGAATCGTCACTTCCCGGCACGGCGCGGCGATGCGGGACATGGTGCGGGTCGCGCGCTCCCGGTTTCCCGGAGTCTCGATCGTCATCGCCCCCTCGCTGGTGCAGGGCGCCGGCGCGGCGGCGGACATCGCGGCGGCGCTCGACGCGATGTACCGTCACGGCGGCGCCGACGTGGTGATCGCGGGGAGGGGCGGAGGGTCGATCGAGGACCTCTGGGCGTTCAACGAGGAGGAGGTCGTCCGCGCGATCGCCCGTTCCCCGGTTCCCACCATCAGCGCCGTCGGCCACGAGACCGACTTCACCCTCGCCGACCTGGTCGCCGACCACCGCGCCCCGACGCCGACCGCCGCGGCGCAGATGGCCGTTCCCGACCGCGTCGAGCTCCTCGAGCGGATTGCGGGCCTGGCGCTCCGGTTGCGGAGGGCGGACGCGCGCACCCGGGAAGCCGCCCGGCAGGAGTGGCGGATCATCCTGGGGAAGCTTTCGGACCCGCGGCCGCTTCTCCAGGGGAAGCGATACGCGCTCGCGGAGCACGAATCCTCCCTATCGGAGTTCGCGAAAAACGCCGTTCGGGACAGGAAGGAGCGGGTGGAGCATCTGGCGGCCGCCGTCCGGCTGCACTCCCCCGCGGCGTGGGTATCCGCGAAGCGGGGCGCGCTCGACCACCTCGATTCGCGGGCGTTCGCCGGGTCCGACGCTGCGCGGCGAATCCGACGTTCGTCCGTCGAACTTCTCGCCGGGAAACTGTCCGCGCTCGACCCGAAGGCGGTCCTCACGCGCGGCTACGCCATCGCCGTCGACCGGGCCACCGGGAAGGCGATCCGGTCCGTCTCGGAAACCCGCTCCGGGCAGCCGCTCGACGTCCAGGTCGCCGACGGCGCCTTCGGCGCGATCGTCGAAGGGCGAAAACCGTGACCCCGTCGAACGGTTCTCCGGGGAAAGGGGCTACTCCGCAGGAGGGCTCCCCGTTCGCATGCGCCGCCAGGCTCCCCGGCTCCGTCCAGCGATCGTGCCTTGCGATCCCTTCCCCTACCTCCGGAAACGCCCATCGCGATGCGCCGGCTTCTTCCGCAAAGATGACGGGGCCTCCGCCGTTTCCGCGCTGGCGGCTCCGCTCAGGGGACCCTCCTGCTCCGTTCGCCCCCGCAACGGGATGTCCTGGCGAAAGGCGCGCATTAGCGGGCTGGGTCCTGATCGTTGCGTTCTTTGCAGGCGCTTCCGGGACAGCTGCGGCTTCGGCGGGCGCCGCGGAGCTGTCGATCTCCGTCTCGACCGCCGCCCCGGCGCTCGGCGAGCCGCTGGTCGTGGAGGTGACCGCCCCGGGGCCGCTGGACAACCTCGCGCTGGTCTGGAAAGGCGCCTCCTGGCCGGTCCGCGAGACCGCCCCGGGGAAATACGTGGGGTTGATCGGCGTCGACCTGCTTTCGACCGCCGGCAACGAGACGCTCGCGGCCGAAGGGTGGAGCGGGGGGGAGCGGCACAGCGTGGAAACGGTCCTTACGGTGGCGGACAGGATATTCCCGGTACAGAACCTCTCCCTTCCGAAGAAAATGGCCGAATTCGATCCGCAGACCCTGAGAAGGATCGAGGCGGAGGGGCGCGACCTCGAGGAGCGGTTTTCGCGCGTGACCCCGCCCCTGTGGTCGCTCCCCTTCCTGCCGCCGGTCGCCGAGTATCGCCCCGAAAATTTCGGGTCCCGCAGGGTGATCAACGCGGAGCCGAGGATGCCGCACGCGGCGGTGGACGTCCGCCTTCCGGAAGGGACCCCGGTGCATTCGATCGCGGAAGGCGTGGTGATCTTCGCCGGCGACCGTTTCTTCGGGGGGCTGTCGGTCGTCATCGACCACGGGGGAGGGGTGTTCAGCGTGAACTACCATCTGAAGGAGTTCTCCGTCTCGGAGGGGGAGCGGGTGGCGAGGGGCGCCCGCATCGGCGCGGTCGGCTCCACGGGCCGGGCGACCGGCCCGCACCTGCATTTCGGAGTCCGGGTGCCGGGGGGAAGGGTCGATCCGACGAGCCTCTTCGCCCTTCCCGCAAGGTGATCGATGAAATGCGATATACTGCTGTGCGACCGGATATTTCACCGGGGAGGGTATAAGCCGTGGCCGGGAAGGGGAAGGAGCCTGCCTTCGAGGAGGCGTTGAAACAGCTCGAGGCGGTGGTCGCGCGGCTGGAGTCGGGCGAGGCCCCCCTCGAAGAGTCGATACGGCTGTTCGAGGAAGGCATGAGGCTCTCGGGGGTATGCCGGAAGCGTCTCGACGAGGCGGACCGGAAGATCGATCTCCTGCTGCGCAGGCCGGGCGGGATCGCCCGCGAGACGGAGGATGAGGCCGATCTGCCCGGAAAAGATGAGTGACCCCGCGGGGGGAGCGGCAGGGGAACTGGCCCGCCTTCGGAGGATCGTCGAAGACAGCCTGCCGGGCCTGCTGTTCGGGGCGGTAGGCCGGGCGCCGTCGAAGCTCCGGGAGGCGATGGAGTACTCCCTGATGGCGGGCGGCAAAAGGGTTCGCCCCGTTCTTCTCCTTTCCGCCGGAAACGCGGTGGGGGGGGTCGAGCGGGATCTGGTGCCGTTCGCGTGCGCGGTCGAGTTCATACACACGTACTCCCTGGTCCACGACGACCTGCCCGCGATGGATGACGACGACTTTCGCCGGGGGAAGCCGTCCTCCCACAAGGCGTTCGGCGAGGGGGCGGCGATCCTGGCGGGCGACGCTCTGTTGACGGAGGCGTTCCGGGTAATGGCCGAGTCGGAGATGGCGTCGACCGCCCCCGACAGGGCGGTCCGGGCGATCGCGGAGATCGCCCGGGCGGCCGGCGCCGAGGGGATGGTGGGGGGGCAGCAGATGGACCTGTCCGCCGCGTCGGTGAACTTCCCGGCATCCGAAGTGGAGGAGATCCAGCTGCGGAAGACCGCCGCGATCCTCTCCTCGTGCGCGCGGGCGGGCGGCATCCTGGGCGGAGGCACCCCGGAGCAGGTCTCCGCGCTGGGGAATTACGGGACGAGGCTGGGGCTGCTGTTCCAGGTCACCGACGACATCCTCGACGAGACGGGAAGCTTCGAGGAAATGGGGAAGGGGACCGCGAAGGACCGGGGGCGCGGGAAGTGGACCTACCCGGTGGCCTACGGGATGGAGGCGGCCGTGGCGCGCGCGGAAGAGCTGGAGAACGAGGCGCTCGCGGCGGTTTCCCGCTTCGACGGGGAGGCGGAGCCGCTCCGCGAACTGGTCCGCGTCGTGCGGCGCAGGAGGAATTGAGGGGGATGCCGGGGGTGTCGCGACTCGCACAGATCCAGTCGCCGGCCGACCTGAAGAAGGTCCCGCGGGAGAAGCTGCCGGAGGTGGCCGCGGAACTGCGGGATACGATCGTCCGCTGCGTGGCGCGCACGGGGGGGCACCTGGCCTCCAGCCTCGGGGTCGTCGAGCTCACGGTGGCGCTGCACTACGTCTTCCACTGCCCGGACGACCGCATCGTGTGGGACGTCGGACACCAGGCGTACGCCCACAAGATCCTGACCGGCCGCCGCGACGCGTTCGCGACGCTTCGGACCTTCGGCGGCATTTCCGGCTTCCCCCGCGTCTCGGAGAGCCCGTACGACGCGTTCGGAACGGGGCACTCCGGCACCTCGATCTCCGCCGCCCTCGGGATGGCCGTCGCACGGGACCTGCGGAAGGGGAAGAACCGCGTCGTGGCCGTGATCGGCGACGGATCCCTCTCTTCCGGGTTGTCCCTCGAGGGATTGAACCAGGCGGGCCACCAGAAGCGGGACCTGGTCGTCGTGCTGAACGACAACGAGTGGTCGATCTCCCAGAACGTCGGCGCGCTGTCGGGATATCTCAACCGGATCATGACCGGGAAGTTCTACACCTCGTTCCGGAAGCGGGTCGAGACCCTGCTGAAGTCGATGCCGCACGGCGAGTTCATGGCGCGCATCGCGAAGAAGTCCGAGGAGCTCACGAAAGGGTTCATCGTTCCGGGACTGCTCTTCGAGGAGCTGGGGTTCACCTACATCGGCCCGATTCCCGGACACGACATCGAGACCCTCCTGGGGACGTTCCAGAACCTGGCGAACCTGGAGGGTCCCGTGCTCGTCCACGTGGTCACGTCGAAGGGGAGGGGGTACGCCCCGGCGGAGGCCAACCCGGAGTCGTTCCACGGCGTGGGAGCCTTCGATCCGGAGACCGGGAAAGGCGCGGGAGCGCCGTCCGGCCCGTCCTACACGGACGTGTTCTCCGACGCGATCGTCGCCATCGGCAGGGAAAATCCGAAGGTGGTGGCGATCACCGCCGCCATGTGCAGCGGGACGGGGCTCCGGAAGTTCAAGGAGGCGTTCCCGGACCGTTTCTTCGACGTGGGGATCGCCGAGTCCCACGCGGTAACCTTCGCGGCGGGCCTGGCGCGGGAGGGGAAGATCCCCGTGGTGGCGATCTACTCGACGTTCCTTCAGCGCGCCTTCGACCAGATCATCCACGACGTCTGCCTGCAGAACCTCCCGGTGGTGTTCGCGGTCGACCGGGGCGGGATCGTCGGCGCGGACGGCGCGACCCACCAGGGGCTGTTCGACCTCTCCTTCCTCCGTCAGATCCCGAACCTGTCCCTGATGGCCCCGCGGGACGAGGCGGAGCTCGCGCGCATGCTGCGGTCGGCCGTGGCGGCGGGGGGGCCGGTGGCGGTCCGGTACCCGAGGGGAGTCGGGATGGGGGTCTCCGTTCCGCCCGATCCCGGGACGGTCGATTGGGGGAAGGGGGAGCTCCTCGCGGAGGGGAAGGACGTTCTCCTCCTGGGAATCGGCTCCACCGTCTCCACCTGTCTCCAGGCGGCGGAATCCCTTCAGGCCAACGGAGTGTCCGCCGCCGTCGTCGACGCGCGATTCGTCAAGCCGCTGGACGCGGACCTCCTCCTCCCACTGGTGCGGCGGATCGGGAAGGTGATCACGGTGGAGGAAAACGTCCTCGCCGGAGGGTTCGGGAGCGCCGTGATGGAAATGCTCGAGGAGCACGAGGAGCATCCCCACCATTTTCGCCGGATCGGCATCCGGGACCGGTTCGTGGAGCACGGGACGCAGTCCGAGCTTCGCGCCGCCTATGGGATCTCCGCGGCGCATGTGGCCGAGGAGGCGCTCCGCATCTGCGTTTCGGGCAAATCGTTCCTCCCGTCGATCCTCTACGGCATCCGATCCCGTCTCGAGAAGATTGTCTGACGCGCGGCCTCCGATCTCCCGGGTCCGCCGGCGGCTCGACACCGAGCTGGTGGAACGGGGGCTTGCGGAGACCCGCGCGAAGGCGCAGGGGCTGATCCTGGCCGGGAGGGTCCTGCTCTCCGGCGTTCCGTGCGGAAAGTGCGGCGCCCCGGTCGCGCGGGGACAGGAGGTATCCCTGCTCCCTTCCGCCCGGCCGTTCGCGTCGCGGGGGGGCGGAAAGCTCGACGGGGCGCTGGAAGACTTCGGGTTGGACGCATCCGCGCGCGTCGCGCTCGACGTCGGGGCTTCCACCGGCGGGTTCACCGACTGCCTGCTTCGGAGAGGGGCGCTCCGGGTCTACGCGGTCGACGTCGGGGAGCGCCTTCTCGACGACCGGCTTCGCCGCGATTCGCGGGTGGTCTCCATCGAAAAGGTGAATTTCCGGCACGCGCCGCCAGGACTTCTTCCCGAAAAGGTTTCCCTCGCGGTCGTGGACGTATCCTTCATTTCCCTCCGCCACATCCTTCCGGCGCTTCCCCCGTTTCTCGATCCGGGCGCGGACGCGCTCCTCCTCGTCAAGCCGCAGTTCGAGGTGGGAAAAGGGAAGGTCGGGAAGGGCGGTGTCGTTCGGGACGGATCGCTGCGCGCCGAGGCTGTACGGAGCGTCGCGGCGGCGGCCGAAGCGATCGGGTTCGCCGTTCAAGGCGAGGCGGAAAGCCGCGTCCCGGGGCCGAAGGGAAACCGGGAGGTGTTCCTGCGACTCCGGTGGCCCGGGTAGGAAAGGGCCCCTTGACTTCGGAAGAACCGGAAGGTACCTTCCTCTAATGTACGGAAGTTAGATATAAATGACGTATAATTTCGCGCCCTCCGGGCGGGGAAAAGAGGTTCTCCGATGATGAGGCCTTCACGGTTCGTCTGGGCGGTTGCGGTGATCGGGACGCTGTTCCTCCTTCCGGTCCGCGCATTCTCGCAGCAGGAAG
>JACRNP010000155.1 GCA_016234845.1 Deltaproteobacteria bacterium
CGCCTGTAGGGCTTTTTGCGCCTCGGGGGGGAGCGGGGCGCCGGACTGGATCATCTGCTTCGCCGCCTCGGCCTGCTGCGGGGTGACGCCGGGGGGGAGGGCAGGCGCGTCGGCGGCGAAGACCGGCCTTGCCGCGAGCAGCAGCAGGACCGGGACGTTCATCAGAAGTCGCCAGAGACTATTCATGTTCACCTTCCGGAGGAAATCTCTGATGTGTCGACGGGGGAAGCGGTGCTGGTCCACATCCTACCCACCCGGCGGAAACCCGTCAAACGGCGCTTCATTTCCCGATTCCGAGCTGGTACGAGAACCCCACGCGGAAGGAGGCGTCGGATGCGGCGGAGCCGGGGATGCCGCCGGGGTTGTCCACCTTTTCGAGGGCGATCTCCCCTTCGGCGCGCACGCGCTCGGAGAGCCAGCCGACGAGGCCGGCGGAGGTGCGATTCGTCCGCTCCTTTTCGGGGCCGGGAACGTACCGGTCGGTGCGGGCCAGCGTCACCTCCAGATAGGTCGAGGGGAGGAAGAAGTAGTGTCCCTGGAGGGAGAGGTCCTTCGCGTCGGTTCCCATCGGGTGGCCGAGGATCCGGCCGCGGTAAGAGTGGGCGTAACCGCCGCCGGAGGAGCCGTGGATGTACCAGGCCGCGCCGTCGCCGCCGCTTTGGTTGTCGGCGTATTCGAGGCGCAGGTCGAACGCCGGATTGCCGAGAAGAGCGGGCAGGAAGACGCCGCCCACGTAGGCCCACTTGGTGGGGCCGGGGATCGGGGTGCCCAGGATCTTCGCCTCGTCCTCCCCCGCCATCTCCAGATACGCCTGGACCGGCTGGCTCGGGGAAGGGAGCGTGACCGTGACGTCGAACCCGCCGAGCTGGTTGCCGCTGAACCCTTCCTGGTTGTCGCGGGTGCCCAGGAACGAGCGCCACCAGTCGCCGACGCCGTTGCCGTGCTCCTCCCCGCCGTAATGGATGGCGCGGGAGAGGCCGACTTCCAAGTACCGGTTGGGGCGCGCGGCCAGCCGCATGCCGTTCAGCAGCGGGCGCGGAATGGGGCGGTCCCCCTCGAGGCGGGCGAGGAAGATGTCGTACTGCACGTTGCCGAGGAACGAGAAGAAGCCGGTGAGCGGGATCGGGACCGGATTGCGCAGGCGGACGCCGGGGTAGCTCTGCGCGTTGTTGGTGAAGAGGAGGGCGCCGCGGCGGCCGGGGCCGTACCAGGCGGCGATCTTCCCGGCCTGGAGGGAGGCGTACGGGACGCCGGCCTCGATGGCGGTTTCCCCGACGCGGGTGCCGGTGTCGCCGCTTTCGCCGAAGAAGGCCGATGCGGAGGCATGGGCGGAGACGTTCGGCGACGACTCCTCGCGGGCGATGGCGGACAGGTGGGCGGACAGCCCTTTGGGAGTGGGGACGCCACCCTCGTTTATGCGGGTCTCGCGCTTTTCGGAGGCCGCGACCCCGGCGGTCCCGCGCGCGAACGCGGTGCTCCTCGTCGCATACGAAACCCAGCGGGCCAACTGCGCGTCGAAACCGTACCCCATGGAGGCGGCGTTGCTGTTGTCGAGGGCGGCCCGGACGGCGGCAATCGAGTACGGGCGCGTGTTGGCGAGGAAGCCGGGAAGCTGTCCCATCGCGTTCAGCTTGTCGACGGCCAGGTAGATCTCCCGCTCCCCCGCCAGGAACAGGTCGGCGGCGCGGGCGGGGGCCGCGGCCAGCGCTCCGAGGCCCACAAGGAGGAGGACGACGGAACCCGGCACGACATTGCGACGGGCGCGCAGGCTACCGCCCATTCGGCCTGCGAATCCGCAGGACCGGCGGGGGTCCGGCACTCTGTCGCCCGCTTTCATCATACGAACATTGTCGTTCATTGCAGGAAACAGTACTGTCAAACAATCGCCTCGACGGGCCTCCTCCCGCCGGGCGACGCTTACGACTCGAGCGCCTGTTTCTCGATGGTGAGGCGATAGCTGGAAACGGCGTCGAGGAGAAGGAGGGCCTTCGTGGATCTTGACCCTCTGCCCCGCGGCAAGGGAAAGCTTCTTCGGTTCGAGCTTGACGACGCCTTCCTCGTTCATCCGCGCGCGGACCGCGGCGATGATCTCCTCCCCCACCTCCTGCGGCTCGGGACCGAAGCAGATGACGCGGGCCACCCCGTGCGTGTACTTGATGGTCTTCAGCTCATCGCCCTCGAACCGGACGAAAAGATAGGTCGGGAAGAGCGGGCGGATCTCGAAGACCCCGCGGCTGCGTTTCGACTTCCTGCTGATCTTCGGGAAGAGGACGTCGTACCCGGCACCGGTCAGGCGAGTGAACACCCTGTTTTCATTCAGGGATTTTGTCTTTACCAAGTACCACTTCGGCTCCAAGCATTGCCCTCCGGTAGGATCGTTTACGAGACCTTCCGGGTGTCATTGGATGCGCGTCTCGTAGGTCTGGGCGTACGCCGGAATCTGGTGGTTAATATTACCGAAATAGCAGTCCGAGGGCAAGGAAAAGGTATGTAAGGTCAGGAAGTTGTACGTTATTCCTGATAAGGGCGCCGAATCCGTACGGCGGGATCTGCCGGGGATCAGGCGATGTGGAGGGGAACCGATTTCGGATCGGCGTTGGGAAAACCTTTCCTCACACGGTGCCGCGCCCGTTCCCCGGGAACGGAGAGGAAAGGAGGGGGGCCGGACCTTCGAGCTGGGGGATCTGATCGAAGCCGGCGCGGGCTATGGAGGCGCCGGCGGCGGCGACGATGTCGCGGTACGTCGCGGACCGGTCCGCTTCGCGGAGCGCGCGGCAGAGGTAATACGTGTGGGCGCCGTGGTAGCCGCCGTCGATGAACGCGTCGGCGGACGTCTGGTCGTCGCGGCAGGCGGCGATCAGGACCGCGTTGCTGCGGGTGACGCCGACGCCGAAGCGGCGGGCGGGGCGGCGGGGGCAGGGTGGAGCCGGGTACGGCGCGCCGGGGTGCGCAAGGAACCGGGGGCGGGTTCGGGCGGCCGGTCCGACCGATGTGGGCGGAAGGCACTCGCAGGCGGTGGCGGCGCAGTCGAACAGTCTGGAATAGACGTGGGCAGCCGTGGGGACGAATTCGCGCAGTCCGGTGCCGGAGTGGCAGCAGTCCAGTATGACGGTGAGGAGGGCGCCTTTGGGGACGGCGGTGCATGCGGCGGCGAGGTCGTCGTCGGTGAGCGGGCGGTCCCAGTCGAGGTCGTACGGGCACAGGATCTCGTCGAGCCGGTCGGTTTTCTCGGCCCCGTTCCGATCGGGGACCTGCGAGCCGTGGCCGGAGTAGTGGAAAACGAGGGAATCGCCCCGGGCGGCGCCATCGGTCAGCCACGCGAGGCCATCCAGGATCGCTTTCGTGGTGGCGCGCGCGTCGATCAGGATGCGCG
>JACRNP010000156.1 GCA_016234845.1 Deltaproteobacteria bacterium
ACCCGTGGGGGTTCGAGTCCCCCCTTCGGCACCATGAAACGTCCAGGGAGCGAGGGAGAAATCCATCGCTCCTTTTTCGTTTCATGGTGTTCCACGGGGACTCGAACGCGAGACCGCCGCCGAGCAGGTGCGAGGAATAGCCCGACCTGGAGGAGGGCGTCAGGCGGGCGAGCCGCCGGAAGGGCGATGGCCTGGATGGCCGAGCCTCATCGGGCGACCCCCTCCTCCGGCACCAAGACAAACCCATGGGCTGGCATCGAAAAGGTGTCAGCCCTTTCCGTTTGTCTTGGTGCCGGAGGAGGGGGAAGAACGGGCGAGGGGCGCCGACCGAATAGGGAGCCCCGCCGCCAAAGCCGCCCCCTTCCCGAACGGATTACTCGCCCTTGGGGTACCCCGCGTAATAATACCTTGGGGCAATGGCCTGGGGGGCCGCCCCACTTCCGAACGGAATACCGCCCTGGGGTACCCCGCAACGAACCGCCCGAGGGGCAAGGCTCAGGCGGTCGACCCCCTCCTCCGGCACCACCCTATTTTCCGTTGCGTGGTGCGCAACGGGAGGGGCCGAACGGACGAAGAACGACGAAGAACGTTCAGGCCATTGATTCCCATCGATTCATGTGGTAGGGTAGGGGTTCTGGTCGATTTGGGCCTTGTTGCCTGGGTTGAGCAAGAACATTCTTTTTGGGGGTTGTTTTGGAAACAGGTACCGTGAAGTGGTTCAACGATGCGAAGGGGTTCGGATTCATCAGCCAGGAAAACGGCGGGCCGGATGTGTTCGTCCACTTCAGCGCGATCAAGTCGGAGGGCTTCAAGAGCCTCGCGGAAGGCGACAAGGTCCGGTTCGAGATCACGCAGGGCCCCAAGGGGCCGCAGGCCTCCAACGTAGCCAAAGCCTGATCGGGAAAAACGACGCCGGGTGAAGCGCCCGGGAACGATCGAGACCCCCGGCTTAGCATCCCGCCGGGGGTTTTTTTCTATTTTCAACTCAAGGAGCGTTCCGGAGATGGAGACCCGTTCGGCTCGCCGATTTTCCGCCGGTCGGGTCCTCCTCGCCCTCGCCCTTGGCCTTGCCCTTTCCGCGTTCGCACCGGAACCGGCCATCGCGCGTTTCAACCTGGCCGCGGACGCTCCCGCGACGATCACCCGCAACGACGTGACGATCGCGGTCGCCCTCGACGGAACTTTCGTCGAGGAGGACTCCCGGGAGATCCTCGTCCGCAACGAAGCGGGGCGGCAGGTCGCCGGGACGATGGGATTCATCTACAACGCAAGGGTTTCCAAGGTCGAAGTCCTGTCGGCGGAGACGGTGCAGGACGGGAGAACGCTTCCGGTGCCGCCCGAGGCCATCGAAAACAAGCCGGTGGCGACCAACCTGCCCGGGTTCGACGAACATGCGAGGATCACCGTCCCGTACTCGGGCGTCCAGGTGGGTTCGAGAGTCCGGCTCCGCCGGAGGACAACCCAGCGGGAGGTGGCGTTCCAGGGCCATTATTCCAGGGCATTCTTCCCCGGAATCGACATCCCGTGCGAACATTTCGACCTGACGATCCGGTCGAAGCGGCCGCTGCGGATCGCCGTCAACGACCCCGACCGCGCGTTCGAGGTCGCGCACTCCATGGACGGGGACACGGACACCCTGCGCGTGAGACTGCGGAAACCGGTCTACCGGCACCTGGTCGAGGAGCAGCCGTTCTCGTACATGCCGGAGTCGCGTCTCCCGTACGTCCAGGTCTCCACCGACGAATCGCTGGACGGGCCGGCCGCTTCCGTAGTGGCGGCGTACGAAACGATCCTTTCCGGACCGCTTCCGCCGCTCTTCGAGGAGCAGGCGAAGACGTTCGCCGAAAGCGACGGTCCCATCCCCGACCGGCTCGACGCGCTCACATCGTCCTTCCAGCGGCGGATCCGCTATTTCGGCGACTGGCGGCCGCGGAACGGCGGCTATGTCCCGAGACCCCTGGCGGAGATCGCGTCGTCGCAATACGGGGACTGCAAGGACATGGCGACGGCCGTCGTTGCCATTCTCCGCAAAGCCGGAGCCCGGGCCGACGTCGCGTGGATCCATCGCCGGCCGATCCCCCCGGGCGCGCTCCCGCTGGCCACGCCGGACGCCTTCAACCACACCATCGTCCGGGTCGTCCAGGACGGCTCCACCTACTGGGTGGACCCGACGAACAACGTGAGCTTCGCCCGCGGAATCCCCAGCGACCTTGCCGGCCGCGACGCGCTGGTGCTGGAGGCGGGGAAATTAAGGAAGGAACACGTGCCGTACCCGCCTTCCGAAGCCGGGGTGTCCCGCGGAACCGGAACGTTCGCCTTCACTCCCGACGGGAACGCGAAGATCACGGCCCGCATCGAGCTGCTGGGACAGCAGGCGGTTTGGCTGACGGGCGTCGGCCGCTACGCCGCTCCCGAAACCATCCGGTTCGCGATCCTCCGCGGCATCTCCGAAGGACGGCGGGTCGTTTCCGGAACGGTGGGCGATTTCGACATGCTCACCCCGGTGGTCCGCAACATCTCGATCGACGTCGCGACCGAGATCGAAGGCGTCGCCATCCGCACGACCGCGGGGCTGGCGTACCGGCTCGAGCACAACTCGTTGAGGCCCTTGACGGTGATCGACCCGGAAAAGGACCAGGGGGACATGTTCCTCGGCCCTCCCAGCGTCACGGAATCGTCGGACCGGATCGCCGGCAGCCGCCTGGTCGGGAAACACCCTCCTCCATGCCGGGTGAGCTCGCCGTGGGTGGACGCCTCGTGGGAAACCCGGGAGGACGGAGACGGCCTGCTCGTCTCCTCCCGCGTGACGCTGAAAAAACCGCTGCTCACGCACGCCGAGATCGAGGGCGGGGCGTTCGCCGATCTTCAGAAGGGCATCCGGCAATGCTTCGGGGACTACGCCCTGGTCTTCGAGCCGCGGGCGGTCCCGGCCATCGGGCCGTAAGAAACGACTCACGCCGGCCGCGCGGCCTTCGCCGCCGCGAGGACCGCGGCGTAATCCGGTTCCGAGGTCACTTCCTTCACGTGCTGGACGTACCGGATCGTATCGCTCCCGTCGACCACGAAGATCGACCGGGAAAGGAGCTTCAGCTCCCCGATGAGCACGCCGTAGGCGGAGGCGAACGAGCGGTCCTGGTAGTCCGAGAGGGTCTTCACCCTGTCGATCCCGGCGGCCGCGCACCACCGTTTCTGCGCGAACGGAAGGTCGAGGCTGATCGTCAGGACGACGACGTTCCCCGGAAGATCCGCCGCCTCCCGGTTGAACCGCCGCGTCTCCGTGTCGCACACCGGCGTGTCGAGGGACGGGACGGCGCTTAAGATCTTCACTTTCCCCCGGAAATCCGCAAGCGTAACCGGCGCAAGCCCCGTGTCCACGACCCGGAAGTCGGGGGCCTTGTCCCCGGCCTTGACCTCGGGTCCGAGGAGGGTCATCGGGTTCCCCTTGAACGTGATCACTCCCTTGCGTTCCTGCATGGATTCCTCCTTTTCGTGGCGGCGATCGATGTCGTTCACGCTTTCGACGCCCGCCGGGCGGCAAGGTTTCCTGAAATGCTCCGCCTTCCCGTGCCTCCGGGGGAACCGGTGGGTATAATCCCTCCATGGGCAAAGGATTCGACCGGCCGGCTCTTTCGACGAAACTGAGGCCTCCATCCACCGGCGTCCGCCACATGGCGCGCCCCCGCCTCGCCGAAAGCCTGACGAAATCCGGAAATTTCCGGCTCGCGCTGATTTCCGCCCCGGCGGGGTCCGGGAAGACCACCCTGCTTTCGGACTGGTATCAGGCGCTTCTGGACGGAGCGGGGGGAGCCGCATGGCTCTCCCTGGACGCCCTGGACAACGCACCGCGCCGGTTCTTCGCAAACCTCATCGCATCGATCCAGAAGGTCCAGCCGCATTTCGGCAAGGTGGCGCTCGAGTTCCTGGCGGCGAACCCGGACGTCCTGCTGGAGGACCTGACCGAGAGCCTGGTCCACGATTTCGGGAGCACGAATTCGCCCGTCGCGGTCTTCCTGGACGATTACCACGAGATCCGCGACCGCACCGTTCACGCGGCGGTGGACCACCTGCTCCGCTACATGCCCGCGAACATCCGCTTCGTCGTCGGCACCCGCAGGGATCCCCCCCTGTCCGTCGGGCGCTTCCGCATTCGCGGGGAGCTCCTCGAGGTGCGGTGGGAGGAGTTGCGGTTCGACGTCGACGAAACCAGGGAATATCTCGGGGGGGTCTGCGCCCTGCGGCTGTCCGAATCCCAGGTTCGCACCCTCTGCGCGCGCACGGAGGGGTGGATCACCGGGCTGCAGCTGGCATCCATGGCCTTTCCCGGAACGGAGGACGCCGGCCGATTCGTGGAATCGTTCTCCGGAGACCACCGGAACATCACGGACTACCTTCTGGAGAGCGTGTTCCGGCGCCAGACCCCCGTCGTCCGGAATTTCCTCCTGAAGACGTCCATCCTGGACCGGATGACCGCACCGTTGTGCGACCTGCTCACCGGGCGGCCGGACGGACAGCAGTCGATCGAAATGCTGGAGAACGGCAACCTCTTCGTCTTCGCCCTGGACGACCGGAGGACCTGGTACCGGTACCATAACCTCTTCGCGGATTTCCTGCGGAGCCGGTTGCGGACGGAGCTCCCGGGAGAGACCGCGGAGCTGTACGATCGCGCCGGCGAATGGTTCGAGAGGAACGGGTTCCCCACCGAGGCGGTCCGGTACGCGGTCGCCGGGAACCGGCTCCAGCGTGCCGCCCGCCTGCTGGAGACGGCGGGCAGGGAGCTCTTCCGGCAGGGGGATTTCAAGGAGCTGAGAAGGTGGCTCGACGCGCTTCCGGAATCGGTCGTCTCCCGTTCCCCGGTCCTTTGCGTCCTTCACGGCTGGGCGCTCGGGTACCTGGGGGAGTTCGGGGAGGCGCGCCGACGCATCGCCTGCGCCGAAGGAGCGGTCGGACGGCAAGGAGGGGCGGGGGGCGGATCGTCGACGCCCGAGGGGGCCGTCGGCGCCGAGCTCCAGGTCCTCCGGGCCGTCCTGGGCATCATCCAGTCGGATGAGCCCGACGTCTCCGGGCTCTCCCCCGGCATCGTGTCCCTTTTTTCCCGCGACGAGCCGGTGCTTCGCGGCTACGCATCCATCACGCTGGGGTTCGCGAGCCGCTCGCGGGGAGACCTCCCCGGCGCGCTGCGGCATTTCCAGGAGGCGCTCGGGGAGTCCGAAACCGGGGACAGCTCCCTGGTCAACCTGAACGCCCGGCTCAATATCGGAATCGTGAACTATCTGATGGGCCGGGCCCGGGACGCGGAGGAGCGGTTCCGCGACTCCCTGGAGTACGCCCGGAAGCGACTGTGGCTGCGCAGCATCGGCGCGGCTTTCCTCCGCTACGGACTAGCCCTCGTGCTCCACGAGAAGTACCGGCTGGGCGAGGCGTCGGCCGAGTTGTCGGAGGCGATCGCCTTCCTCGAGGCCAGCGACGCGTTCGGCTTCCTGGGGATGGCCCTGGTGGAGCGTGCCCGCGTCCAGTCGACGCTCGGCAAGGGGGACCTGGCGGCGGCGGACCTGGCCCAGGCGCGCCAGGTGGCGCGCAGGCACGATGTGCTCCGGGTTTCCTTCCGCGCGGACCTCCTGGAATCCCGGATGGCCGTCGATGCGAACGACCCCGGAAAGGCGGTGGGACACCTGGCCTCCGCGGAGAAAGCCCTCGGGGGAAGGCGGCGTTCCCGGAATTCTTCCTTCGGCGAAAAGGAGGAGCTGTGCCTGGCGGAACGCCTCCGGCTCCTCCTTCTCCTCGGGAAATTCGGGGAGGCGGCAAAGCTCGGGGAGAAATCGTTCCGAAGCGCGGAGGCCGCGGGAAGGGGTCGGAACGTCATCGAGTTCCTCGTGCTCCGCTCCGCGGCGTGGAACGGACTCGGGATGGAGGATAAGGCCCTGGCCGGCCTGGAGCGCGCGCTCCTGCTCGCGGGGACCGGGGGGATCGTCCTCCCCTTCACGGGCGCGGGAAGGGGGTTGATTCCGCTCCTGCGCCGGATTGCGGCACGCCCGAAGGTACATGCCGCGGCGTCTGGAATCCTCTCCGCCCTCGAGGGCCGGCGCGACCCGGTCGGGGGCCCGACCGCCGGGGACCGCACCGACGAGACGTTCCACCACAGGGAAATCCAGATCCTCGAGCTGATCTCCCGGGGGTTGCGCAACCGCGAGATCGGCAGGCGCCTCTTCCTGTCCGAGGAGACGGTGAAGTGGTACCTGAAGAGGCTCTTCTGCAAGCTCTCCGTGATCACCCGCACCGAGGCCGTAGCCACCGCCCGGAGACGGGGACTGCTCGCCTGACCTCCCGCGATTTCTCCCCTTTCGGCCCCTGATTTCCCCCCTTTCGGGGGGTGACTCCCCTCGACGCGTCTCCTAGCATCTTCCTTGCAGGATCCATATCCGTCGCAGGGAGGAGAGGAAGCCATGCCGGTACTGGTAAAGCCCAGCGAGAGCTACAGCATCACGATCCGTGTCGATATCCAGAACAAGGTGGGGATGCTCGGGAAGGTGACGACCGCGATCGGCGCACTGGGGGGCGACATCGGCGCGGTCGACCTCTCCGGCCACGGGAAGGGTACCGTCACGCGGGACATCACCGTGCGCACCCGCGGCATCGATCACGCGCAGCAGGTGATCGACGGCGTCCGGGCGCTTCCGGGTGTGAAGGTGGTGAACGTCTCGGACCGGACCTTTCTCATGCACCTGGGCGGAAAGATCGAAATCCACAACAAGGTTCCGGTCAAGACCCGGAACGACCTCTCCATGGCGTACACCCCCGGCGTGGCGCGGGTCTGCATGGCGATCGCGAAGGACGTGAAGAAATCGTTCGCGCTGACGATCCGGCGGAACTCGGTCGCGGTGGTCTCCGACGGGACCGCGGTGCTGGGGCTGGGGGACATCGGCCCCGAGGCGGCGATGCCGGTGATGGAGGGGAAGGCGATGCTCTTCAAGGAGTTCGGGGGGATCGACGCG
>JACRNP010000157.1 GCA_016234845.1 Deltaproteobacteria bacterium
TGGCGTCGCTGGCGGACGCGGGAGTCGAGATCGAGCGGAATCCGGACGTTGCGGCGTTCCGCTCGAAGGCGTCCTCCGTCCCGGCGGCCCTGTCGGGCGACGCCCGGAAAATCCACGAGGAGATCCGGAAGGCGGTACGGTGACCGTTCACCGGCCGACCCACGAAGAAGGAGGACGACGATGCGTTCCGACGTCATAAAGAAAGGGTTCGAGCGGGCTCCCCACCGCAGCCTGCTGAAGGCCACCGGAGTGACCGACGCCGACATGGGGAAGCCGTTCATCGCCGTCTGCAACTCGTTCGTGGAGATCGTCCCGGGCCACGTCCACCTGAACCGGGTGGGGGAGTTCGTGAAGAAGTGCATCCGGGAGGCCGGCGGCGTCCCGTTCGAGTTCAACACGATCGGCGTGGACGACGGGATCGCCATGGGGCACGGCGGGATGCTCTACTCCCTGCCGTCGCGCGAGATCATCGCCGACTCGGTCGAGACGATGCTGATGGCTCACTGCTTCGACGGGATGATCTGCATCCCCAACTGCGACAAGATCGTCCCCGGCATGCTGATGGCGGCGATGCGGTGCAACGTCCCGACGATCTTCGTCTCCGGCGGCCCGATGAAGGCCGGGGTGACGAAAGAGGGGCGCGTGGTCGACCTCATCACCGTTTTCGAGGGGGTGGCGGCGCACAAGCTCGGGAGCCTTTCCGACGAGGGGCTGAAGGAGCTCGAGGACCACGGGTGCCCCGGCTGCGGGTCGTGCTCCGGGATGTTCACGGCGAACTCGATGAACTGCCTGTGCGAGGCGCTCGGGATGGCGCTTCCGGGGAGCGCGACGGTGCTGGCGATCGACCCGCACCGGGACGATTATTACCGCGAGGCGGCGTTCCGGCTGATCGACCTGGTCCGCAGGGACATCAAGCCGCGGGACATCGTCACGCGGGACGCGTTCGACAACGCCCTCGCGCTGGACATGGCGATGGGCGGCTCCACGAACACGATCCTCCACACCCGACCCTGTGCAAGGTGTCTCCGTCCTCGCAGTACCACATGGAGGACGTGGACCGGGCGGGCGGGATCCCGGCGATCCTTTCGGAGCTCCTGAAGGTGCCGGGGCTCCTGAAACCGGACAGCCTCACCGTGACGGGGAAGACCCTCCGGGAGAACGTGTCCGGCGCCGCGTCGAAGGACAAGGCGGTCATCCGTCCGCTGTCCGACGCGTACAGCCGGGAGGGAGGGCTCGCGGTGCTCTACGGGAACCTCGCCGTCGAAGGCGCGGTGGTGAAGACCGCGGGAGTCGACCCGAAGATGCTGGTCTACGAAGGCTCCGCCGTGATTTTCGAGTCGCAGGACGAGGCGTGCGAAGGAATTCTCGCCGGGAAGGTCAAGGCGGGCGACTTCGTCGTCATCCGGTACGAGGGGCCCAAGGGGGGACCGGGGATGCAGGAGATGCTCGCCCCCACCTCGTACATCATGGGCGAGGGGCTGGGCGACAAGGTGGCGATGGTCACCGACGGCCGGTTCTCCGGAGGGACGCGCGGCGCCACCATCGGCCACGTATCCCCCGAAGCGGCCGCGGGAGGGGCGATCGCCCTGGTCCGGAACGGGGACCGGATCCGTCTGGACATCCCCGGCCGGAAGCTGGAACTGATGGTTTCCGACGCGGAACTTGCCGAACGGCGTGCGAAATGGCGTCTTCCGGACAGGAAGAAGCGGACCGGTTCCCTGGGGAAGTACGCCTCGATGGCCACCAGCGCCAGCACCGGTGGGGTCCTCAAGTGGTGAGCTGATCCGGACGCGGGCGGGGGGGCGGTTTCTCCCTCCCTCCCGCCGCACCGGGATCGCGTTGTAACCGGTCGATTTTCCTTGCGATTTCTCGCACCAAAAAACCCACAAACCCGCTTCTCTGTGGTAAAATCAGACGTTCACGGAAACAGGAATCGGGCGTAGCCGCACCGCGTGAAATCCGTCGCCTGAAGGAGCCTTCTCCACCACATGGATCTGTTCCAGAAACCGGCATATCCCCGCGCCATCCAGGACGAGATGAAACAGAGCTACCTCGATTACGCGATGAGCGTGATCGTGGGACGCGCGCTCCCCGACGTCCGCGACGGCCTCAAACCGGTCCAGCGCCGCATCCTCTTCGCCATGCACGAGCTGGGCAACGAGTACGGCAAGCCGTACAAGAAATCGGCCCGCATCGTCGGGGACGTCATCGGGAAATACCACCCGCACGGCGACAACGCGGTGTACGACGCCCTCGTCCGGATGGTGCAGGAGTTCTCCCTCCGGTACCCGCTGATCGACGGGCAGGGGAACTTCGGGTCGGTGGACGGCGACTCCGCCGCCGCGATGCGGTACACCGAGGTCCGGATGGCGAAGGTGGCCGGGGAGCTCCTCTCCGACCTCGACAAGGAAACGGTCGAGACCGTCCCCAACTACGACGGCTCCCTCCAGGAGCCGCGCGTCCTCCCGTCGCGGATTCCGAACCTGCTGGTCAACGGGAGCGCCGGGATCGCCGTCGGGATGGCCACCTCGATCCCGCCGCACAACCTGCGCGAGGTGGTGGGCGCGCTGCTGGCGCTGATCGGGAACCCGGAGGTCACCGTCGACCAGCTGATGCAGCACGTCCCGGCCCCCGACTTCCCCACCGGAGGGATCCTCTACGGGCTGGACGGGGTGCGGGACGCGTACCGGACCGGCCGCGGCAGCGTCCAGATCCGCGCCCGGGCGTTCATCGAGAAGGCGAAGAAGGGCGACCGCGAGTCGATCGTCATCACGGAGATCCCGTACCAGGTCAACAAGTCGCGCCTGATCGAGCGGATCGCGGAGCTGGTGCGCGACAAGGAGATCGAGGAGATCTCCGACATCCGGGACGAGTCGGACCGGGACGGGATGCGGGTCGTCGTCGAGCTGAAGAAGGACGCCGTGGCGGAAGTCGTCCTGAACAACCTCTACAAGCAGACGCAGATGCAGACCTCCTTCGGCGTGCAGCTGCTGGCGATCGTCCAGAACCGCCCGCGGACGATGAACCTCAAGGAGCTGCTCGAGGAGTTCCTGGCCTTCCGCAAGGAGGTCGTGACCCGCCGGACCCTGTTCCTGCTGCGCAAGGCGGAAAGCCGGGAGCACATTCTCCTCGGGTTGAAGATCGCCCTCGACCACCTCGACGCGGTGATCAAGCTGATCCGGGCTTCGAAGGACCCGAAGGAGGCCAGGGAAGGGCTGGTGGCGAAATTCGCGCTGTCGGAGATCCAGGCGCAGGCGATCCTCGACATGCGGCTGCAGCGGCTGACCGGGCTCGAACGCGAGAAGATCCTCGAGGAGCTGCGGGAGGTGCGGGAGGAGATCGCGCGGCTGCGGAAGATCCTCGCGGAGGAGGCGGAGCTGCTCCGCGTGGTCGCCGAGGAGTTCCGCCAGGTGCTGGAGGCGTACGGCGACGCCCGGCGGTCCGAGATCCAGCGGGAGACGAAGGATCTGCGCCTGGAGGACCTGATCGTGGACGAGGAGATGGTGGTCACCGTCTCCCACACCGGCTACATCAAGCGGAACCCGATCAGCCTCTACCGGACGCAGCGGCGCGGCGGGCGCGGGAAGGTCGGCATGGGGACCAAGGAGGAGGATTTCGTCTCCATGCTCTTCATCGCCTCGATGCACACCTACGTGCTGTTCTTCTCGGACCAGGGGAAGGTGTACTGGCTCAAGGTCCACGAGCTGCCGGAGGCGGGGCGCGCCTCGAAGGGCCGCGCCATCGTGAACCTGCTCTCCCTGGCCCCGGGCGAGACGATCGCCTCGATCCTCCCCGTCCGCGAGTTCGCGGAGGGGAAGTTCGTGATGACGGTGACGGAGCGCGGCGTCATCAAGAAGACCGACCTCATGGAGTATTCCCGGCCGCGGGCGGGCGGGATCATCGCGATGGGACTGAACGAGGGGGACCGGCTGATCGCCACCGCCATCACGACCGGGCAGGAGGAGGTGTTCCTCTCGACCCGGCAGGGAATGTCGATCCGGTTCCACGAGGAGGACGTGCGCCCGATGGGCCGCGCGGCGGTGGGGGTGCGGGGGATCGAGCTCGAGGAGGGGGACGTCGCCGTGGGGATGGAGATCCTGAAGGACCAGGGAACGCTCCTCTCCGTCACGGAGCACGGGTACGGCAAGCGGACGGCGGTGGAGGAGTACCGCAACCAGTCCAGGGGCGGCAAGGGCGTGATCACCCTGAAGGTGACGGAGAAGACCGGACGGGTGGTCGGCGTCAGCCAGGTCGCCGAGACGGACGAGGTGATGCTGGTCACCGACGGCGGGAAGATCATCCGGCTCGCGATGGGCGAACTGCGGGTGATCGGGAGGAACACCCAAGGCGTCCGGCTCATCGGCCTGGCCGAGAGCGAACGGGTCGTCTCCATCGCCCGCCTGGCGGAGAAGGAAGAGTGACGGATGGCCGGAAAATGGGACCCGCGGCGGGGTAGCGTCCTTTTTTCCTGCGGGCTGCTCCTGCTTGCGGCGGCGTGCGCCGACCCGGCGCTGGAGCGGTTCGAGCGCGCGGAGAAGGCGTTCCTCGCGCGGAACATGGAGTCGGCGCTTTCGGATTTCCGCGCGATCGCGCGGGAGCACCCCCAGTCGCGCTACGCCCCCCCCGCCCTGCTCCGCCAGGGGGACCTCTACGGCGCCTACTACCGGAACCTCCCGGCGGCGCTGGAGGCGTACGAATCCCTCGTGTTCAACTACCCGCGGGCGCCGGAGGTTCCGAAGGCGCTGCTGCGGACGGCCGAGATCCACCTGCTGCAGTATCTCGACCCCGTTTCGGCGGCGGGCGACCTCGAGCGGCTTCGGAAGGAGTTCCCCCGGTTCGACGGGACCGACGAGGCGCTCTTCCTCCTGGCCCAGGCGTACAGCTCGGCGGGGGACGGCGAGCGGCAGACCGCGGTCCTCTCCGAGCTGATCGAGCGGTTCCCGAAGTCGAACCGCGCCACGGAGGGGCGGTGGATGCTCGCCTACGCCCTCCTGGGGCAGCGCCGGTACGCCGACGCGGAGAGGGAGTTCCGGAAGCTCCTCTACCTTTCGACGGACCGCTCCTCCACCGTCCAGGCGCGGTGGGGCGTGGCGCAGTCGCTGGAGGGGAGGGGGAACCTCGCGGGGGCGATCGCGCAGTACGAGGCGCTGCGGGGGGACTGGGACGACCCGCGGTACGTGGCGGAGAAGATCGACCGGCTGAAAGGCCGCGCGTCGGGGCCGGAGGAGGGGAAACGGTGAGCGGGGAAGGAAAGGAATCGGTCGCGGTCGTCGGCGCGGGGTCCTGGGGCACCGCCTTCGCCGCGATGCTCGCGGAGCGGAACGGAGACGTCGCCCTCTGGGCGCACGAAACCGGGGTGTGCGACGGCATCCGGAAGTCGCGCGAGAACCGGGAGTTCCTCCCGGGGGTCGTCGTTCCGGCGGCGGTGCGTCCGACGAATGACCTCGCCGCGGCGGTGTCCGGCCGGTCGGTCGTCGCCTTCGCGGTCCCCTCCCACCACCTGCGGGATATCGCCGGCCGCGCCGCGCCGCACCTTCGGCCCGACGCCTGCCTCGTGTCGCTGGCCAAGGGGGTCGAGAACGGGACGCTCCGGCGGATGACGGAACTCCTCTCCGAGGCGTCGCCGCGCCACGCCTCCCGCGTCGCCGCGCTGTCGGGCCCGACCTTCGCGCGGGAGGTGGCCGAGGGGAAACCGACCGGGGCGACGGTGGCGTCGAAGGAGATGGCGGTCTCGCGGCGGCTCCAGCACGCGCTGGGGGGATCCCGCTTCCGGCTCTACGCGGACGAGGACGTGGTCGGGATCGAGATCGGCGGGGCGCTGAAGAACGTGATGGCGATCGCCGCCGGGGTGTGCGACGGTCTCGGATTCGGCCACAACGCCCGCGCCCTGCTCATCTCCCGGGGGCTCGCGGAGATCTCGCGCCTGGGGGTGCGCCTCGGGGCGCACCCCCAGACGTTCGCGGGGCTGTCCGGGATGGGGGACCTCGTGCTCACCTGCACCGGGGACCTCTCCCGCAACCGGACCGTGGGCGTCCGGGTGGGGCGGGGGGAGGCCGTGGGGGAGATCCTCGCCGGGATGACGATGGTGGCGGAAGGGGTGCGGACCGCGCGGGCGGCGGTCGAGCTGGCCGGGCGCACGGGCGTTCCGATGCCGATCTCCTCCCAGGTGCACGCGATCCTCCACGAGGGGAAGGACGCCCGCCGGGCGGTGACCGAGCTGTTCGCCCGGGCGCTCAAGGGGGAGAAGGAGTAGGGCCATGGACAAGGCGCACGCCGCCGTCGCGGCGGAGATCCGGGGGCTCCTTTCGGAGAGGAACGCGATCCTGCTGGCCCACAACTACCAGCGGGACGAGGTGCAGGAGATCGCGGACATCACCGGGGATTCGCTGGGGCTGTCGCAGGAGGCGGCTCGGACTTCGGCGGACGTGATCGTCTTCTGCGGCGTCCACTTCATGGCCGAGAGCGCGGCGATCCTGTCGCCGGGGAAGACCGTGCTCCTGCCGCGCGAGGACGCCGGGTGCCCGATGGCGGACATGATCACGGGGGCGGATCTGGCCGCCTGGCGGGAAATCCACCCGGACGCCGTCGTGGTGACCTACGTCAACTCGTCGGCCGACGTCAAGGCGCTCTCCGACGTCTGCTGCACGTCCGGAAACGCGGTGAACGTCGTCCGGTCGATCCCCGCCGGACGGGAGATCTTCATGGTTCCCGACCGGAATCTGGCGCACTACGTCCGGAAGGTGTCGGGGCGCGCGATGACGTGGTGGGACGGATACTGCCCCACCCACGAGCGGCTGACCGTCGCCGCCGCCGCGAAGGCCCGGGAGGCGCACCCGGAGGCGCTCCTGGTGGTGCACCCCGAGTGCCCGCCGGAGGTGGTGGAGATGGCGGACGCGGTGCTGTCGACCTCCGGGATGTACGGCTTCTGCCGCCGGTCCCCCGCCGCGGAGTTCATCGTGGGTACCGAGATGGGGATCCTGTACCGCCTTCGGAAGGAGAATCCCGGGAAGCGGTTCCACATCGCCTCGCGGGCCTTGATCTGCCCGAACATGAAGCTCACGACGCTCGAGGACGTCCGGGATTCCCTCGTCTCGATGTCGCCGGTCGTCACGGTGCCCGAGGATATCCGCGTCCGGGCCAAGCGGGCGCTGGACGCGATGCTCGCCGTTCCCCGCGACGCGGTGTGAGGCTTTCCCTCGAACACGTCGCCCTCGCGCTCGCGAGGCCGGAGCCGCCGCCCTGCGTCCAGTGGATGCGGGTCCCGCCGGGCGCGCGCGCGTTCCTCGCGGCGCGGCTGTTCCGGCGTGTCGGGCGCACGGCGCTGTACCTCTGCCCCGACGCGAAGGAGGCGGAGGAGGCGTCCGGCGAGCTCGCCTCGCACCTGTCCCCCGGCGAAGTGCTCCCGTTCCCCGCGACGGAGGCCGAGCCGTACGAGCCGATCTCGCCGTACGTCCCCGCGGTGCACGACCGGATGCGGGCCCTCCACCGGCTCCTCTCGGGTCCCCCCGCCGTGGTGGTGGCACCGGTGGAGGCGGCGATCGCGAAGACGCTCCCGCCCGAAGCGTTCCTCGAGGCGGTCGAAACCGTCTCGCCGGGGGGGCGGCTCGACGTCGACGCCTTCTCCGCGAAGCTCGTTTCCCTCGGGTACGCCCGGCTGCCCGCGGTGGCCGACCCCGGGGACTTCGCGGTGCGCGGCGGGATCGTGGACGTCTTCAGTCCGGCGCACCCGCTCCCGGCGAGGCTCCTGCTCGACGCGGACGTCGTGGAGACGGTCCGCTGGTTCCACCCGGGGACGCAGCGGACGATTCCCGCGGGAGCGCTGCGGGACGGGGACCCGGGGGCGGCGGACCGGTTGGTGCTCCTTCCGTGCTCCCAGGCGATCACGCGCGACGAATACCTGTCGGCGGCGTGCGGAGGGCCCGAACCGTTCGCCTGGAAGGAGGCCCTTCGCCAGGGGATCCGGTTCCACGGCGCGGAGGCGGTTCTGCCGCGCCTCTACGGCGCCGCTTCGACGGTCTTCGGATACCTCCCCCCGGAGGCGCTGGTGATCGCCGTGGATTCCGTCGCGTGCCTTGCCGCCGCGCGGATCGCCTTCGCGGAGGCCGAGGACAACTTCGCCGCGGCGGGAGAGGCGGCGGGGTTTCCGGGGCCTTCGGAGCTGGTCGCCCCGGAGGGCGAGCTCCTGTCCGCGCTCTCCCGCGTCCCGCTCCTCGCCTTCGACGGGATCGAGGTTTCCCCCTTCGGGAGGACGGATCCGCTGCGCGGGGAGACCGGGGTGGAGGGGAACGAGGACATCCGCCGCAGCACGGCCACCGCCTCCTCGGAGGGGCTCCTCTACCCGCTCGCCGCCGAGGCCAGGGCGTGGTGGAAGCGCGGGGAGACGTTCGTCGTCACCTCGCTGTCCCCCTCCCACGTCGACCGGATGCACGACCTTCTGTCCCGCTACGCCCTCCCGATCTCCCGTGCCGACACGCTCCGCGAGGCGCTCGACCGGGAACGGGGCGTGATCCTCTGCGCATCCGGGGTGACCCGCGGCTTCCGTGCCCCCGAGCTGGGGGTCGCGCTGGTGACCGAGAGCGAGATCTTCGGGGAGAAGACGCGCGCCCGGCGCGCGCGGGCGGACGCCGTGGCGGTTCCGGACGAGTTCTCCCTGGCCGATCTCCGGGTGAACGACCCGGCGGTCCACGTCGACCACGGGATCGGGATCTACCGCGGACTGATCCGGCGAAGGGCGGCCGGGACGGAGGGCGACTTCCTCGTCCTCGAATACGCCGGGGGCGACCGGCTCTTCGTCCCGGTGGAGAAGATGTCCCGCGTCCAGCGGTACGCCGGCGCCGGGGAGGAGCGGGCGCAGCTCTCCCGCCTCGGCGGCACCGCGTGGCAGCGGGCGAAGCGGAAGGTGCGGGACGAGCTGCTGGCGATGGCGCAGGAGCTGATCGACCTGCAGGCGAAGCGGCAGGTGGCGGAGAAGGCGCCCGTCACGCCGCCGGACGCGGCCTTCCGCGAGTTCGAGGCCGCCTTCCCCCACGAGGAGACGCCGGACCAGGAGCAGGCGATCCGGGATGTCCTGGCGGACCTCTCCTCGGGGACGCCGATGGACCGGCTGGTCTGCGGCGACGTGGGGTACGGCAAGACCGAGGTGGCGGTCCGCGCCGCCTTCAAGGTGGTGATGGAGGGGCGGCAGGCGGCGGTCCTGGTCCCGACCACGGTGCTCGCGGAGCAGCACCACCAGACCTTCTCCCGACGGCTCGCCGGGTACCCGGTCCGGGTGGCGAACCTCTCCCGGTTCCGCGCGCGGAAGGAGCAGGCGGAGGTGGTGAAGGGAATCGCCGAGGGGACCGTGGACATCGTGATCGGGACCCACCGCCTGCTGCAGAAGGACGTCCGGTTCCCGGATCTCGGGTTGGTGGTGATCGACGAGGAGCAGCGCTTCGGCGTGGCCCACAAGGAGAAGCTGAAGAGGCTTCGCGCCTCGGTGGACGTGCTGACCCTGTCCGCCACTCCGATCCCGCGCACCCTCCACATGGCGTTCTCGGGGCTTCGGGACGTGAGCCTGATCGCGACGCCGCCGGAGGACCGGCTCTCCATCCGCACCTTCGTCGTCCCCTTCTCGGGGGAGACGATCCGGGAGGCGGTGGAGCGGGAGATCCGGCGGGGAGGGCAGGTCTTCTTCGTCCACAACCGGGTCCGGTCCCTCCCCGCGATGGAGCGGTACCTCCGCGAGCTGCTCCCCGACGCCCGGATCGCCGTGGGGCACGGGCAGATGGAGGAGCGGGATCTCTCCCGCGCCATGGACGATTTCACGGCGCGGCGGGCGGACATCCTCCTGTGCACGGCGATCATCGAGGCGGGGATCGACCTTCCCAACGCGAACACCATCCTCGTGAACCACGCGCACCGGTTCGGGCTGGCGCAGCTGTACCAGCTCCGCGGCCGCGTGGGGCGGGACCGGCACCGCGCCTACGCGTACTTCCTCGTCCCGGTCGACGTGGGACTCACGGTCGACGCGACGAAGCGGCTGGCGGTCCTCGAGGAGCTCACCGAGCTGGGGTCGGGGTTCCGGATCGCCTCCCACGACCTGGAGATCCGGGGAGCGGGAAACCTGCTGGGGAAGGACCAGTCCGGGCAGATCCACCAGGTGGGGTACGAGCTGTACACCCAGCTGCTCGCGGAGGCGGTGGCGGAGATTTCGGGAAACGCGGCGGCGCAGGAGGAGGAGCCGGAGCTCGACCTTCGGATCCCGGCGTTTCTCCCCGACGACTACATCCCCGAGGCCGGCGTGCGGCTGGAGTTCTACCGGAAGCTGTCGCGCGCCAAAGGCGTGGACGCCGCCGACGAGATCGAGATGGAGCTGCTCGACCGGTTCGGGCGTCTGCCGCCGCCGGCGCGCGCGCTGTGCGACCTGGCGCGTCTGCGCGCCGTCATGCGCGAGGCCGGGATCGCGGAGCTGAAGCGGGGAGACGGGTCGCTGTTTCTCGCGCTCTCCCCGCGCTCCTCCTTCGACCGGAGCCGACTGGTGGAGTGGGTCACGAAGGAGCGGAGGAACTTCTCCTTCGTGCGGGGAGAGGTCCTCGCTTCGCGCCTTCCCGGCGAGGGGCCGGCGGATGTCCTCTCCGCGGTGAAAAACCTGTTGAACCGCTTCGGTACGGGCAGTAGCATATGAGGCTTGCGGTTTGCACCCCTTCGAAACTTCTTCGGCAAGGAGAGGTACTCCATGCGTAAGGTCCCGGTTCTATGCGTTCTGTGCGCGATCGCGGCGGCGGCGTGCGGCACCCCTCCGGGGAAGCAGGGGAAGACCCTGGCGACGATCAACGGCGAGGCGATCACCGAGGGGACGCTGCTGCGGGAGGTCGAGAACCTCCCGCCGTACGTGCGGCCGATCCTCGAGACCCCGGCCGGAAGGGCGCAGTTCTTAGAGAGCGTCATCACGCGGGACCTGCTGCTCCGGGAGGCGCTGCGCCGCGGGATCGACCGGAAGCAGGAGATCGCCGACCGGATCTCGACGGCGCGGAAATCGATCCTCCTCGAGGCGCTGCTGCGCGACGTGGCCGAAAAGGCGCCGGGCCTCTCCGACGAGGCGCTGCGGAAGGTGTACGACTCCGTGCCGGGGCAGCACCAGGTCGGAGAGCGGGCGAAGGTCAGCCACATCCTGTTCCGCGATCGGAAACGGGCGGAGGCGGTGCTTTCGCGCGCGAAGGCGGGCGAGCCGTTCGAGGCGCTCATGAAGGAGGTCGGATCGCGCGACGGCGAGGTCGCCGCGGACCTGGGGGACATCGAGCGGGGGAACTTCGTGAAGGAGTTCGAGGCGGCGGCGTTCGCGGCCCCTCCGGGCGCGGTCGTGGGACCGGTGAAGACGACGTACGGCTTCCACGTGATAAAAGTGTACGAGAGGAAGCCCGCGGGAGTCCGCTCCTTCGAGGAGGTCAAGCCACAGCTCCTGGCCGAGCAGCGGGAGAAGGCGCAGCGGGACGCGTTCGAGACGCTGATCTCCGACCTGCGGAAGTCGTCCACCGTCCGGGTCCTCGTGAAGCTCGACGCGGGCGCGGCGAAGCCGCCCGTTCCGGGGGAGCCCGCCGCCGCGCCGAAGGAGGGCGACAAGGCCCCTCCGGCGCCACCGCCGGGGAAATGAAGGAACGCCGGGAGGAAACCGTCCGGCGCGAGAGGTGTGTCCCGCCACCGGGTCGGGATCGGCGGGGCGGCGGAAAACCGGCGGTCGTGCTGGTCGCGGTGCTCGCGGCGCTCCTGTGGGCCTGCTCACGGGAGCCGTCCGGGCGGTCGGACGCGGACGTCGTGGTCGCCGAGGTCGACAACGCCGCGATCACGCTGCGGGACGTCCGGAACGAGGTCCTGTCGATGCGCGGGTACGCCCCTTCGCTGGAGGCGAAGGGGGCCAGCCGGCGGGAAGTGTCGGAGGCGATCCGCCTTCTCGTCGAGCGGTCGATCGTCCTGCGGGAAGGGGAGCGCCGGGGAGTTTCGGTCTCCTCCTCCGAGCTCGAGGAAGAGGTGATGCGGTTCCGGGCCGATTTCCCGCCCGGGGGGCTCGAGAAGGCGCTCCTCCAGGTGGGGATCGACGCGGACACCTGGCGCGAGCAGCTTCGTCGCTCCCTCCTGTACCGGAAATCCGCCTCCTCCGTGGCGTCGTCCCTGGCGTCGGTCGCTCCCGCCGAGGTGGAGGAGGCGTACCGGAAGGAAGGCAGGCAGGCGCCGGTTCCGGAGCGGATCCGGATCCGCCAGCACCTGTTCGATTCGATGGAGGCCGCCGCGGCCGCAAGGGAAAGGATTCTCCGGTCCGGCGGGGAGGAAGCGGAGGACGACCCGGCCGCGTCGGGGGTGGACCTGGGATTCTTCTCGAAGGACGACCTCCCTCCGGAACTTCCGCCGGAGCTGTTCCGTCTGAAGGAGGGGGACGTGAGCGAACCGGTCCTCCGGGAGGGGGCGGCGAGCCTCTTCCAGGTGACCGCGAGGGAGACGGCCCGCGTGCCGTCGCTCCGGACCGAGGAGGGGAGGATCCGGGAGGCGATCCTCTCGGAGCGGCGGGAGGCGGCGTTCCGCCAGTGGCTGGCGCAGGCGTCCGCGAAGCCGGCGGTGAAGGTCCGGTCGGATCTGCTGGAAAAGCTGGTCGAGGGGAAACGGTGAGAGGCGCGAAGGGGTTTCTGGCGGCGGGGATCGGGTCGGCGGCGCTTCTGTTCGCCGCGCCGGCGCTCCCGCGCGTGATCGACGGAGTCGTGGCGCTGGTGAACGAGGAGCCGGTCACGTTCTCCGAGGTCCGGGAGGCGGTGGCCGAGGGGATGGGGATCCCGGTGGGCGACGCCGACGCGTTCCTGCGCGAGGAGCGCGATCCGAAGGGAGTGCTCCGCTGGATCGAGGGGCTGGTCGAAACGGTCCTGGTCCGCAAGGAGCTGGAGAAACAGGGGCAGGGGGTCTCCGAAGCGGAGATCGACCGGGCGGTGGAGTCGGTCCGCAAGGCGAACAACGTCGACGAGAAGCAGTTCGCCGAAGTGCTCTCCCGGGAGGGGCTCTCCCTCCCGGCGTACCGCCGGCGGCTCCGGTGGCAGATGGAGCGCGGGGCGATCGTCCGCGCCCGGAAGTTCAAGGACGTGACCGTGACCGAGGACGAGGTCCGGGACCATTTCCGCGAGAACGCGGAGCGGTTCCTGGTCGGCGCCCAGGTGAGGCTGGAAATGCTCTACTTCCCCCTGCCGGAGGGGGAGGACACGACGGAGCGCGCCGTCCAGGCGCGGTTCGCCGCGCAGCAGGCCGCCGAGTCGATCCGCAACGGGGCGACGCTTCCGGAGGCGGCGGACCTCGCGCGCGCGGCGTTCCCCGGCGTCGAGCGCATCGAGGGGGATTTCGTCACGACCGAGGACCTGCTGCCCGAGGTGCAGCGCGAGGTTCGAAGACTGCGGACCGGGAAGACGTCCCAGCCGTTCTTCACGGGGACGGCCGTGTACATCGTCCGCGTCGTCGGGCGCCGGGGGGGAACCCCCGGGAGCTTCCCGGAGGTGAGGGAGTCCCTGACCGAGGAGCTCACGGACCGCCGGAGCGAAAAGGCGTTCGAGGACATTCTCGCCGACCTCAAGAAGTCCGCCTCCCTCGACGTCCGGCTCTGACCCGGTTCCGCCGAGCGAGTCCTCCCGTGCGCCCGAAGATCGCCATCACGATGGGGGACCCGGCGGGGATCGGGCCCGAGATCGTGGTTTCGGCCCACTCCCGCGATCCGCTCTTCACCTGGTGCCGCCCGGTGGTCTACGGGGATCCGGCGATCCTCCGGCGCGCCGCCCTGCTGCTCGGGTCGCCGCTGGAGATGACGGGGGAGGAGGAGTCCGGTCCGGGCCGCATCGCGGTCGCAGCCCGCTCGCGGCTCGACCCCGAAGCGGTTCCGTTCGGACGGCCGTCCCTCGCCGGGTCGGTCGCCATGGCCGGGTACATCCGCTCGGCGGCGCAGGACGTCCTTTCCGGGGCGGCCGACGCGGTCGTCACCTGCCCGGTGTCGAAGGAGGGGCTCAAAAGCGCCGGCGTCCCGTTCCCCGGCCACACCGAACTTCTCGCCCACCTGTGCGGCGGCGCCGACGTCGTCATGATGCTGGCGGGCGACCGGCTGCGGGTCGCGCTGGCGACGATCCACGTGGGATTGCGCCGTGCCCTGGAACTTCTTTCCCCCGCGCTCATCGAAAAGACCGTGCGGATCACCGACACGTTCTTCCGGAAATACATGGGGACTCCCTCGCCCCGGATCGCCGTCGCGGCCGTGAATCCCCACGCCGGCGAGGGGGGATTGTTCGGGGACGAGGAGTCCACGATCGTCTCCCCCGCGATCGCGGCCTGCCGCGCGGCGGGGATCGACGCCTCGGGTCCGTATCCCCCCGATACGATCTTCTACCGCGCCTGGCGGGGGGAGTTCGACGTCGTCGTGGCGATGACCCACGATCACGGCCTCATTCCCCTGAAGCTCGTCCACTTCGAGGACGGGGTGAACGTGACGATGGGGCTTCCCATCGTCCGCACGTCCGTGGACCACGGCACCGCCTACGACATCGCGGGGAAGGGGATCGCCAATCCCGCGAGCCTGCTGGCGGCGATCCGGATGGCGGCGGAGATGACGGGGAAGGCTTCATGAATCAGGTAACCTGGACGCAGGGCGCCCCGGCACGGGAGGGTCCGGCTGCGTCGCCTCGGAGGGCGGGGCTCCGTTCGTGGCTCGCCGTGCGATGAACCCGCACGGCTGCGCTTTACCTCACTGCGCCCCCCCTCCTGCGGCGACTCCGCCGAAGAGGTAGCCCCGGAGTCGGAGCGGCTTCCGGGATGGATTCGTCTGAGGAGATGTAGTCGTGGCTCTCGACCGGATCGTCGTGCGCGGCGCGCGCGAGCACAACCTGAAA
>JACRNP010000158.1 GCA_016234845.1 Deltaproteobacteria bacterium
GCAGTTCCGGGTCCGGGTCCACGGCGCCGTCGCCCGGATCGAGGTGGGGCGGGACGAGATCCCGCGCCTCTTCGAGCGGGAGATCGCCGACGCCGTGCACGCACGGTTCCGGGAGAACGGGTTCCTCTACGTCTCCGTGGACCTCAAGGGGTACCGGACGGGGTCGATGAACGAGGGACTGCCGGCGTCGACGCCCGGCCTGGTCGCGGAGCCGCCGGAAGAACCATAAAAACTTTCTCGGCTCATAAATCCAGTGACATGGACGTAGGGCGACGCGGGGGGGTTCCACGCAGGCGCCCCATACCTCCCGTTGGAGGGGTACCCCACCGATACGGGTTTTTCCGGTGGGGCAGCGTATGGAGCGACAGAGGGGGACACTCTTGGTTCAAACCGGGGACCAAGGGAAAGAGTGTCCTCCGCCATGGCGGAATCGCAGTGAGCGGTCATATGTTGCCGTAATGGTGAAACGCGGCGATCAGGTCGGGGGGGCACAGTCTCCGCCGTCCCCGCGGATCTTTCCGATGGCGTGGGGCAGGACCGGCAGGAGCACCGCGAGATTCTCCGTCGCGCCCCCGGGGCTCCCCGGCAGGCTGACGATCATCGTCTTCCCCCGGATCCCCACGACCGAGCGAGAGAGCATCGCGGTCGGAACCCTCTTCAGGCTGTCGGCCCGCATCGCCTCCGCCATCCCCGGGATCTCGCGGTCGAGGATCTCCCGCAACGCCTCCGGAGTGACGTCGCGGGGATCGACCCCGGTCCCGCCGGTCGTGACCACGAGGTCCAGGCGCAGCGCGTCGCAGAGGTGGAGCAGCGCGCGGCGGATCCGCGGCACCTCGTCGGGAACCACCACCCGCTGGACGACCTCGGCGGGCATCCCGCGGAGCATCTCCGCAACCGCCGGGCCCGACGCGTCCGGCCGCTCCTTCCGGAACGACCTGTCGGACACCGTGACGACCGCCGCGCGGATCAGGGGATGCCTCTTTCAGACCTTCAGGATGTTCGACTTGAAGATCAGCTTCTCGTGGTCGTCGCCGTCCTCGGGGAAGGAGGCGTGGCCGAACCGCACCTCGACGCGGGCGTCCACGGCCTTCTTCCGGATCTCCTCGACCTCGGCCGCGATCGCCTTCTTGATCCGCGGGATGGCGCTGATCTTCCCGTCCTCGGCCTCGGGGAGGATCATTCCGAACTTCCCCTCGCTGATCCGGGCGACGACGTCGTACTCCCGGAGGGAGTCGCGGACGGCCTTGGCCACCCGCTTCATCACCCAGTCCCCCCGGCCCGCCCGCGCCTGCGGACCTTCCGGGATCCTCGCCTGAACCTCGCAGATCATGAGGACCAGCCGGCGCTGGAACCGCTTCGCGCGGCTGATCTCGTGGAGGAGGCGCTCCTGGAAATATTTGAGGGTGGGGAGCCCGGTCTCCCCGTCGAGGTTCTTCAGCCGGTCGTTCCGCTCGTAGGCGATCGCGTTGGCGACCGCCTTCTCCGCGTACCGGAGGAACTTCCCGAACGTCGCCAGGTCGTCCGTGCTGAACGAGGACGGGAAGAACGTCTTGTGGGGGAACTTGTCGAAGATCGAGATCGTCCCGATGACCTCCCCTTCCCCCCGGAGCGGCAGGCAGATCATCGTCCGGGCGACGTCGGAGAACTCCTGCCACGCCGGGTCCGTCGACACGTCCCGGACCAGGAGGGACGGCTCGTCCGTGAGGACCGCGGTGACCGCCTTCATGTCCAGCCGGAAGAGCTCCTTCTGCTCCCCCTCCGTCCGCATCCCGTAATATTCGCGGATCCCGTACTTCCCGGTCTGGGGATCGAGAAGCCGGAGGACGCACGTCTCCGCCTCCATGATCAGGCACGCCGAGGTGACGACGAGCTTGAGGAGACGCGACAGGTCCAGCGTCGAGATGATGTTGACGCCCGCCTCGTTGATGGCGGCGATCTTCGTCATCCGCAGGAGGGCGGACTCCTCCCGGAGCGACGCGCCCACCGCGTCGGCCAGGAGCGTCGACGCGTCGGTCAGCGCCGAAACCTGCCCTTCCGCGAGCCCCGCCTCGGTGACGGCGTGGACGACGAGCACGCCGTTGGCCTCCCCGGAGAACAGCAGCGGGAACATCAGCACGGACCCGTGGCGGCGGGCGCCGGACGGACGGCCCTTCTCCTCCAGCACGATCGGGCGGCGCTCGGCGATGGAGAGCTCCTCGAGGGTCCCTTCGGACGCGAAGCGGAGCTCGGGGGAGGAAGCGGCGACCCGCAGGGTGGAGGCCCGCACGAAGAAATCCTCGCTGTCCCGGTCGAACAGCAGGACCGACACCGTGCCTCCGCCGACGAACCCGGAGACCGCGCCGGAGAACTCCCTCAGCCGGTCCTCGATCGGCTTTCCGGACCGGAGGATCTCCCCCGCTTTCCTCGCGAAGGCGTCGGGCATGTCAGGAGCTCTCCTCTTCCATCGACACCCGGAT
This sequence comes from Deltaproteobacteria bacterium, assembly GCA_016234845.1. Classification (NCBI taxonomy): domain Bacteria; kingdom Pseudomonadati; phylum Myxococcota; class Myxococcia; species Deltaproteobacteria bacterium. The sequence continues at coordinate 2,457 of JACRNP010000158.1, forward strand.
CCGCACGCGTACCGTGTTCCCCCCGGCATCGAGGAACAGCGCCGGCAGGACGGCGTGCCCCTCCGGCGACACGAACGGGTCCTCGAACTTGAGGAACGTCATTCCCGCCCCCTCCACGGAGACGGAGACGGCGGCGGGCGCGGGTCCCGCGGACCGGGGCGGCTCCGGCGCGATTTCCGGGATCTCGACCTCGATCTCCCCCAGCTCCTCGAACGACGGAACGGGCTTCTTCGGTTCGGGCGGACGGAGCGACGTCGGTTCCACCTCGATCTCGGACCGCGCCTCCTTCCCGGGGACGGCGGCGGCTTCCGCGGCGCCCGCTTCCCGGATCTCCTCGACCTCGGAGATCTCCTCGAGCGCCTCCGCCTCGAGCGGGGTGAAGGTCTTCCGGATCTTCGCGTCGGCCAGCTCCCCGATATCCTCGTGGGCGGCCATCTCCCCCGGCATGAGGAGCGTGCTGCGGAGGTGGGAGAACACCTTCCGGGAGATGGCCACCAGCGTTTCGGTGACCCCTTTCCCGGCGGGCGCCACCGCGTCGAACGTCTGCACGGAAAGGAAGTTCAGGGCCTTGTCGAGCTCCTCCCGGGTCGCCCCGTTCGGGAGGTCCCGCTTGTTGTACTGGAGAACGAAGGGCAGCTCCTCGAGCTTCTTTCCGTAGCTGGAGAGGTTGTCCATCAGGTTCTTCAGGCTCTCCATGTTGCTGTTCATCATCTCCCGCTGCGAGTCCGCGACGAACACGACGCCGTCCACCCCCTGCAGGACGAGCCGCCGGGTGGCGTTGTAGAACACCTGCCCCGGGACCGTGTACAGGTGGAAGCGGACCTTGAACCCCTTGATCTGGCCGAGGTCGATCGGCAGGAAATCGAAGAAGAGGGTGCGGTCGGTCTCGGTGGGGAGGGAGATGAGGCGCCCCTTCTGCTCCGGGCGGAGCAGCTTGTGGACCATCTCGATGTTGGTGGTCTTGCCCGACAGGCCCGGCCCGTAATACACGATCTTGGCGCTGAGCTCCCGGGTCGCGTAGTTGAACAGGGCCATCGTCTCTCCCGCCGCTCTAATGTCTCTGGGCCAGGATGCGCCTGGCCTCCGACCGAACGACCGCCGCCAGGCCCCGGTTCTGCATGAGGATCCGCAGCTCGTTCGTCTGGAACGTCCGGAGGAACCGGATCGCCGCGGGCGGCGGGGTCCTCGGGTTCAGCACGAGCGCCGCCACCACCTGCCGGTTCGCGGTCCACTGCCGGTTGTCGGCGATGGCCCGGAGGATCTCCTCGTTCGTCAGGGAGGAGGACGCGAAGTGCGCGATGTCCTCGTCCGAGAGCTTCGGGCTCTGGATGACCGCCCGGGCCACCATGCAGCTCGCGTCCCGCGAAAGGATCTTCCGGACCTCGCGGTTCCCCTTGGAGGCCAGCTCCACCTTCTCCGGCACCGTCATGGCGGCGATCCTCGCCTCGAGGGAGCGGCGGTCCTCGTCCGAGACCGCCCGTTCCTCCGTGAAACCCGGATCGTCCCGCCCGCCGCCGGGGTGGATCACTCCTCCTCCTCTTCCCCCGTTTCCTTCTTCGCGTCGGCCACGACCTTCTCCGCGATCGCGGCCGGCACCTCCTCGTAGTGGGAGACCTTCATGGTAAACTGCCCGCGCCCCGACGTGATAGAGCGAAGGTCGGAGGAGTAGCGCAGCACTTCGGACAGCGGAACCTGGCATTTCACGATCTGGCTCTTCCCGAGGGCGTCCACGCCGAGCACCCGGCCGCGCCGCCCGTTGAGATCCCCGATGATGTCCCCCACGTTCTCCTCGGGGACGACGACCTCCATCTCGGCGATCGGCTCCAGCAGGACCGGCTTCGCGGTCTGGGTCGCCTTCTTGAAGGCGAGGGAGCCGGCGATCTTGAACGCCATTTCGGAGGAGTCGACCGTGTGGAAGGATCCGTCGAACACCGTGACCCGCACGTCGACCACCGGGTACCCGGCGATGACGCCGCGGGACATCCGCTCCACGACGCCCTTCTCGACCGCCGGGATGTACTGGCGCGGGATCGATCCCCCGACGATGGCGTCGACGTACTCGAACCCCTTTCCGCGGGGAAGCGGTTCGATCCGGATCCAGCAGTCGCCGTACTGTCCGCGCCCGCCCGACTGCTTCTTGTGCTTCCCCTGGGCCTCCGCCTTCCCCTTGATGGTCTCGAGATACGCGATCTTGGGGGTCCGCAGCTCCACCTCGACGCTGTACTGGCGCTTCAGCTTCTCCACCGCCACCTCGAGGTGGGTCTCGCCCATCCCCGCGAGGATGAACTCGTTGGTCTGCGCCTCCTTCCGGAACCGGAGCGTCGGGTCCTCCTCGATCATCCGCGCGAGGGAGCTGCCCAGCTTGTCCTCGTCGTTGCGCGTCTTCGGGCGGACCGCGAAGGAGATGACCGGATCCACGATCTCCGGTCGATCGAACAGGATCGGGCTCTTCGGATCGCAGAGGGTGTCCCCCGTGGAGGTCTCCTTGAACTTCGCCACCGCCACGATCTCCCCCGCCGACGCCGACCCGACCGCCTTCTGCTTCTTCCCCTCGAGCCGCAGGATCTGCCCGATCCGCTCGGTCGCGTCCCTCGCGGTGTTCAGGGGGGACATGTCGGGGGTGAGGGTGCCGGAGAAGATCTTGAAGATGGAGAGCTTTCCCGCGTACGGGTCGGCCAGCGTCTTGAACACCTGGGCGGAGAACGGGGCCGTCGCCGAGATCGCGCGCTTCTCCTGCGCCTTGGACTTCGGGTGGGTGCCGGCCACCTGTCCCCGGTACGACGGGTCCGGGAGGGCGAAGTTGATGAGGTCGAGGAGCGGGTGGATGGCGATGTTGCGCGACGCGGAGCCGCAGAGGACCGGCAGGAACTTCATCGCCCGCACGCCCGCGCGGAAACCGTTCCGGATCTCGTCCTCGCTGAGCTCGGTGCCTTCGAGGAACTTCTCGATCAGCGCGTCGTCGGATTCGGCGCACGACTCGACGAGCCTCTCCTTCGCCCTGGCGGCCGCCTCCGCCATGCCGGGCGGGATCTCCTGGACGGCGAACTCCCCCGTCTCCCCCTTGTACGCCAGCGCCTTCATCCGGAACAGGTCCACCACGCCGGAAAAACCGGCCTCCCGGCCGATGGGGAGCAGCACGGGAACCGCCGGGACCTTCAGGATGTCGGAGATCTCCTCCACGGCCTTGTCGAAGTCGGCCCGCTCCCGGTCCATCTTCGAGATGAAGGCGATGACCGGAACGTCGGCGTGCCGCGCGAGGTTCCACATCTTCTCCGTCTGGACCTCGACGCCGGAGACCGCGTTGACGAGGAGCACCGCCCCGTCGAGCGCCCGCAGGCAGGCGCGGGTGTCCGCCTCGAAGTTGATGTATCCCGGGGTGTCGGCGACGGTCACCTCCACCCGGTTCCACGCGTAGTGGTGAAACGAGGTGCTGATCGTGATCTTCCGCCGGATCTCTTCCGGATCGTAGTCGAAGTTGGAGCTGCCGTCGTCCACCCTTCCCATCCGGTCGGTGGCCTTCGCGTTGAACAGGAGCGCTTCCGCCAGCGTCGTCTTCCCCGCCCCGCCGTGGGCGATGATTCCGACGTTCCGAATCTGTTGGATTTCCACTGGGACCGACCTCCTCCGCGGATGTTCCCTGGTCCGGACCGGGGGCCCGGCGTCAGGAAAGGTTCCTTTCGTATATAATACGCAGCCCTTCCAGAGTCAAATTCTCATCGATTTCGTGGATTTTTGACGACTCCGACGCGATGGCCCGCGCCAGCCCCCCGGTCGCGATCACCAGGGGATCGATCCGCACTTCCTTCCGGATCCGATCGATGATCCCGTCCACCATCGCGACGTAGCCGTAGAAGATGCCGGACTGCATCGCCGCCACCGTGTTCTTCCCCACCACCGAGGGAGGCTTCGCGATCTCGATGCGGGGCAGCTTGGACGCCTGCCGGAACAGCGCCTCCGCGGAGATGTTCACGCCCGGGGCGATCACGCCGCCCATGTAGTCGCCTTTCGAGGACACGTAGTCGAACGTGGTCGCGGTCCCGAAGTCGACGACGATCGA